>NZ_JAWHTE010000005.1:0-254243 GCF_032586175.1 Ovoidimarina sediminis | reverse complement strand
TCTATACTCACCCGAAGAGTGTTGGAACTACTTCAGGGCTGCCGGATATGTCTCAGGTTAAAGGCCGGATGCTTTAGAAGCCTCAGCGCAAGGCGGCAACTGATTTTAGGAACTTCCTGCTAGACGACGGGTTCGAGCGCAGCCAATTTTCAGTCTATGCGCGATTCGTAAATGGCAAGGAAGCCTTCCAGACTCGCGTGAATCGGATCGAACGACATCTGCCCGACAAAGGTGACATCCAGATCCTCAACTTCACCGACAGGCAATATCGTGATATTGTTCATTTTTCGGATCAGGGACGAAAAGCCGCCCGCAAGAATCCGGCACAACTTGCCCTTTTCTGATGAGAGTTCTCCGATATACCTCGCCCGGCCCTTTCTAAACCTATTTTATCTCAATAGGATAGATGGCTATCAAGTTTAGCTGTTCAGAATTCGAGGTCCAGCCGCAACTCATGCAGCTTTCTCCATATTCTTGCGCAAGTTTAGCTGTTCAGAATTCGAGGTCCAGCCGCAACCCGGAGGCCTGTTGCGTCTCGTTGGAACCGAGTTTAGCTGTTCAGAATTCGAGGTCCAGCCGCAACTTTCTGCGTCAAAGACCTGTCTCTGAATCTTATTTGAACCGCGACTTGCAGCCCCCCCCCTCGGCAGGCACCAACGTTGCCATCGGCAGCCTGAGGGCGTACTTTCCAAACAGCATCAAGAGCGGGGCCTTGGCCCCCACCAACCTGCCCAACCCGGCAAGGTGGTCGCCCGCGAGGGGATGTGGCCAGTTCGGCAACGAAGGGGTTCATCAACCACGAGCGATCATTCTGCCGGTCTCTGAAGAGGAGACTGATATGATCACCCGTAGACGCTTCATGGCAGCCACAGCGACCGGTCCGTTTGCCCTGCCCAAGACAGCCAGCACTGCCCCGCGCCAGCCCCTGAAAGCCGAGCCAAGAGTGCGTACGCTTCATTGGAGGGAGGCAGAGGACGGACGCCTCGTGCTCTTCAGCGACGGCTCTCCAGAGCCACGCAAGCTGATCAAGGAAGAAGCCCTCGACCGGATGTTCGGATCCGGCACCCATCTGGTCCTTCAGCAGCCTGACCACTGGCGGATGATCGAGGAGGGCTGGTTCGTAGAAGAGGATCTCTATCAGCCCCAAGGCATCGATGAGGCGCCCTTGATTGGGGGCTAGCAAAAGGAAACCCCGACCACTGATAGAGGTCGGGGTAGTCGCACATCACGGGACATAGATGCGCTCGGGAACGCTAAGATCATACAGCTTGTATGCGACATGTGTCCTTGATGCAGGTCAACAGGAAACCAGATCCAGCCCTGCCGACGCCAACAGCAAGGCTCAGCGCCGTGTCACAGCCCTGTTCAGAGGCGCTGCAATGCGCTCCACTAGCGCTGCTAGGAATAACGGTCCCCAATCAAGTCGGCGATATCGCTATTCGAGTAAGCACTAGCTGACAGCGCCATCATTTTGGCTGTCTCCAAGACCAATTTGTACTGATCGAGCGTCAGGCTGCCGATGTCCACATTGCCGGGCACCTGCCCGTGAAACTGCAGTAGCGTAAGCGCTCCGCTCATAGTTGTATGGCCGACAGATTGCAGCCATTGGTCCACATCGAGTTGGTCGAGAGTTTCTATAGTCATTGCCTGTTCCTTTAGCCTCTGTCTCGGCGTGACGTTAACTGCGATGATGAATTGTTTGAAAGCATCCTCGTACATCGCCAAAGCCTCGCAGAGACTCTGAGAGGTGCCTCACAGACGCTTTCGGGGCTGTCGGGTGGGGGAGCGCCGGAAAATTCTAACGCGACTCTGAGAGTCCTCCAGCGGCCTCTACGCGCCCAAGTATATGAACCGCGCCCCGCGAATTATCCCGCACTTACCGGTCATCCGGGGTCATCGAAACGCTGCGAAAGGCTGGAACGACCGCTTCTGCCGACAGCAGACCTTCGCCGAATTCCGTTCGATGTCCGAGTCGCGGACTGAGCGGACTTTGTCCATGACCAGTCGAATGACCGCTCTCGCGTCTCAGCCGAATCTACTTTTGCTAAAGAACGAGTACTGGTTCGAAGTCGCGAGTGAACGACATATCACGAAGGTTCGGCGACCCTCATGTCCCTTCGTTATCACCACTACAGGCAGAAGCCTCGAAATCGGGCCTCGGCAGCGCATCGAGAGATGCAAGCCATTCGGGATGTTGCTCGTAATAAAACACTACATCAGGTGAAATTGTTATGTCTGCGGTGCCCGCTGCCAGCCCCCATGTCGTGCTTCCATTGCCTGCGTAGTACAGCGGTGTTCCGCAGGTGGGACAAAAGCCTCGTGTCGCGATCTCCGAAGATGCAAACACAGCAGGACTCCCTTTCCAAGTCACTCTGTCCCTCGGAACGCTAACAAAAGACGGCACCTGAGAGCCGGTGGCCCGTTTACACATCTCACAGAAACAGACATTTGCCTTCCCGGTGCCCGCAGATACCGTGTAGCTTATGTTGCCGCACTGACACCTGCCCGAAAAATCGGGGAGTTCTTTCATCTCTCTGCCTCCTTCCAATCCAGACGTTGGTGCAGGTCGCAGAATTTGTCAAAGTGGGCTCAACGCAGTCATCTGAGCAAAGTAGTCGGATGACCGCTCTGCCCGGCAGACCGGTCACTAGCCATCTTCGATTACGCTGAGTGTCATGTACAATTCAATTCTGGCGAGAAGCGGTGATCTTTAGGCCCTGATCTCAATGAGTGGATTTCTCAGTGCTGCAACGGCGATGGGTATGCTAAGCTAAGTCAGCAACACTGACATAGTTGGATGGAAATGGAGAGCCAACCTAGGACACTCGGCCCGGCAAATGATCAGGTTTCGGCCCCCATCTGGGCTGGCCTGACCGAGAAGCAGGAACGCTTCGCACACCTCGTCGCGGACGGGCTGAACTTCAGTGCCGCCTATCGGGAGGTCTACGACGCGTCCGGCATGTCTCAGCCGTCGGTCTGGCGAGAGGCCCATCGCCTAAGCCGGAAGGAGAAGGTGGCGATGAGGATCGCCGAACTCGTGGCCGCACGACAGGAAGAGGAACGCCTGCAGGCCCATATGAGGGCCTATAGGGTCACAGCCCACCTTGAGAAGATGATGACCTCAGGAGCCTCTGAGACGACCCGTCTACGGGCCGCAGAGCTTCTGGGAAAGACAGTAGGCCTGTTCGTCGAGAAACCTCCAGCAAAGGACGATGATCGCTCCCTCGCTGAGTTGGAGGCCGAACTTGCTGAGCGCATGGCGAAGCTGAAGCTGGTCGGTGCCGTGAAAGGATGCCGAGAGGACTAGTCCGACTACTCCTTGAGATCCGCCTTCATCTCTGCCAGCGTGTCCCACCACGTCGCGATTGGGCGCAGGCCCTCCGGTATCCCGGCTGCCCTCAGGTCTTCCTTGGTCCAGACCTTCTGTGTCTCCTGCTGTTCCTGTGCCATCTGCCTCTCCGTGCGGAGGCACTATACCTGATCGTGAAGTGGTCGGTACCGGGGAAGGTCGCCCCAAGGAAAAGGCCTGCGAAGCGACCCCTGACCAGTTTGCATTGCATGCAGACAGCTTGTGTCAGCGCCAGTGAGCCGAGGACCGGCTAGGAAGCCTGCCAGCAGGACCTTTTCGGGAAGCTAAAAATCGGGGCAAGAGCGAGGTTTTGTCACCCGCTTGCAACCCGGATGCCACGCCTAAAACAGAGAATGCGACTTAAGTCATTGTTTTCATTGGCGATCCCACGAGGACTCGAACCCCGAACCTGCTGATTAGAAGTCAGCTGCTCTATCCAGTTGAGCTATGGGGGACATGCTTCTTGAGCTCATTTTTGCCATTAATTATTGACAATAACTTGCCATGTCGTCTGCTATCTGTCTATTTTTTTACGTCTACTGATGTCTACTAGGTGCAAAGCATGCCTCTTACGGAGCGCTCCGTCAAAGCCGCAAAGCCTGAGCCAAAGGATTACTTTCTAAGAGACGATCAAACACGTGGCTTTGGCCTCAAGGTCACTCCAAGGGGACGAAAGAGCTTCATCGCAGAAGGACGGATTAAAGGCGCGGGAACAAAGCGCATTACAATAGGAACTTATCCTGCACTCTCAGTCGATCAGGCGCGCAGAGAAGCTTCGAAAATCCTTGCGGACATGCAAATGGGCAAAGACCCAAAGGCAGAGCGAGAGGCGGCCATGCGCGCCAACAGGAGCCTCTCGGTGGTGTTTGAGGAATTCATGGCCGGAAAGGAGCGGAAGCCGAGTACGGTGAGAGACTACAGAGGATGCTTCCGCCTGGTGTTCGCCGACTGGGCCAAGAGACCGATAGCGGCCATCACCAAGGCAGATGTTGAGAAGAAGTTTCGCATGGTTTTAGGCATGCGCGGTGAACGCACTGCAAACAAAGCCTTCGCAATTCTGTCTGGCGTCTGCAACTGGGCAATGGCGGACGACACAATCACTGCGAACCCCTGTATAATCTTGAAGCAGAAGAGTCTCAGGCGAACCCCTCAGCGAAGGCAGCACTACCTCTCCGACGAGGACATACATCGACTTATAGATTTTCTGTACTTTGAGCGACGGTCGATTACTGCAGACCGATCTGACCTCAAGGCGGAGATGAAGAAGTATGGGATTACCGAGCAGGGGGCCAACTTCGTAAAGCTGCTACTCTTTACCGGACTGCGAAAGACTGAAGCACTTCAACTCACGTGGGACACTATTGATTGGGAAAAAGCTTACCTCACCGTGCACGATACGAAGAATGGCAGAGATCACTTCGTACCCTTGTCGACGTCAGCAATGTCAACGCTTAAGGCCCAAAAAGCTGCAATTGAAGAGCGTAGAAGCCCTTATGTCTTCCCATCCCGCTATGATGGTGAAAAGCACATGACCGAGCCGAAGAGCCAGCTCAAAGCTATATGTGAGGCAACTGGACTACAGTTCACTTTGCACGATCTTCGAAGGACATTCGCAACCCATGCTTCAAAGCTCGGTGTGTCGCATGACATGATCAAGAGAGCATTGAACCATAAGTCTGGAGACGTCACTGAAGGCTATATTGTCCCTCAGATCGACGCCATGCGGCAGGTGTTCGAGAAAGTGTCTGAAGGTTTCTTCGAGTACGCTTGGCCGGGGCTGAGGGAAGAGTTGGAGCAACAGAAGGCGGCGGATGAGGCCCTCTCAGCGATGCCGAAGAAGAAGCAGAAGAATCTCGTAAAGCAGATGGAGCCAGCGAAGTTCCCTAATCGAGGGGAGACGAGGATTATTCCGCCCGATGGTGATTAGGTGAGCCATACCCAGCGTCAACGACGGCTTACGCCGAAACCGCGCTGTTGGATTCAGCGCCAGTGATCCCTTCTAAGCTTTAGACGCTGGGAGTTCATAAGTTCGCCTGAACTTGAGTGCGCGGATTGAAGAGGTGAACCGCCACGCCTCGATCGGTCGCCGTCGCCCGGCTCGCCCGTCCTAACAGGCCCTTTATCCTCAATTGCGTTGCCCCACTCACAGTGACGGATCGGCGCCGACGGCAGACATTTAACCGCTGACCTCTGGTGGTTCCTAATCCAGTACTTCGTGCCCAAGAGCATCGATGATAGCTGGGGCCCTTCCGCTGGAGCGAGCCAAGTCAAGTGGCGTCCGCCCGGACTCGTCACGTGCGTTCAAGTCAGCGCCTGCAGCGATCAGTAGCTTGATATTCCTTAGATCGCCATACTTCGCCGCTTTATGTAGAGGAGCTTCTCCATTCCAATCGCTCACAGCATTCACATCCGCACCGGCCTCCAAGATCGCAGATAACACGCGCGAGTCCTTCGCACTGGCAGCACGATAGAGAGGCGTATCCCCAAGATCGCTCTTCGTTCTCGCGTCAGCACCCGCCGCAATCAATAGTATCACTACCTCCGCGTGGTTCTCTTCAAAACCCCCGGGGCGTGAAGCGGCTGCAAGCAGTGGAGTAGAGCCTGTATTGCTGCGCGCATGGATATCTGAGCCGGCATTCAATAACTCGCGGACAACATCTACCGACCTGCTGTATTTTGCGGCCACGTGCAGTGCAGTGTTTCCCAGGTCATCACGCAATGAGACGTCAGCACCTGCATCAAGTAGCATCTTAATCAATTCTGGGCTATCGCGCTTGGCAGCAAAGTGAAGTGCAGTTCCCCCCCCATAATAGCCACTAGTGCGCGCATTGACATCGTCGCCTGCTGAAATCGCGCGTGAAATTGCCGTTAGATTGAGCTTCGAAGTGGAAAAGTAGGTAAGTGAATGCAGGTCGGTAAACGTTGCCGGTCGCGTGAATGCCAGTAGAGCCGACAGCGCGGCTAAATAAACGATTATTGCGGCAGTGAGATTTCTTCCCCCAAGCAGCCCTTCGTTCTTGTTCAGCTTCTTAGCCAAGAGGATTTGATCCACTGAACCAAGTGCTGGGAACAAAAAGACGAAGAAGATCAAAAGTATAAATGCCCAACCCTCAGTGCCTGCGATCACCGCTGTCAAGACAAGGCTTGAGATTGCGATAAGTGCAGACCATCCCAAACCAAACAAACGAAGTACCATCCAGGCGCACAAAAAACTCATCCCAGTGGAAATCAGTGTCAGACCGATCACGGCTCCTATTGCCGCTCCAGCAGTTTGAGGTGGCCCCCCTCCGATGGCAGCCCCAAAGAACCAAACAACGGCCCAGAGGAAGATCGTAACCGCCCCCATGAGAAATCCGGAAAGGGGTGAATATCGATAGGCTTCCATTTCTTGTTGATCCCGTTCTCGGTCCCCTAAGGATTGCTATTTTGCGATTGTAATCGCAGAATCACTTGGTCTCTTGATGTCCGTCAAAGTCGTCCGCAAAGATCCTAATCCTTGATCGGGACATGAGCCCTCTTCAGCCCCTCACTGCAGCCGTCCCCTGGGGTCTTCCTCATCCCAGAACGCCCGGATGCCCTCGTCTTCGACTGTCTTTGCAAACTCACGCCATGCCATACCGTCCGAGATGAATGGCTGATCCCATACGGTGGATGTGCCATTGCCGTTCACCACCTCCAGCACCCATCCGGCATCACTTTCGAGCTTGTAGATCAAGACCTCGACCCGCTCCCCGTCAACGAGGTAGCTACCACAGTGATCAGAGTAGGTGAGTTCCGGCTCTTCTTCGGCCATCTCAAGACATTCAGCAAACACGGCACCACGAAGGTACCATTGAATGCAGGCGAAGCTACCCCTAGCCTGAACCTACAGCACAAGGGAGAAACTAATGGCAAAGAACAAGGAAAGAGACTGGTCGGAGATATTCGAAGAAGCTCGAACCAAGGCGAAGGGCGATGTTGATGAGTTGATCAAAGAGGTCAAACCTAAGTTTCAGGACTTCGTTAAGAAGGCGCAGAAGGCAAATTTCCACGATGTGGCGGAAGATGTACTTGAAGCCGTGGAGAAGCTGGCAAATGATCTGAGGAAGCAAGTTAAAGGTAGCTCATCCAGTGCCACCAAGACCAAGGCAGAAGCCAAGCCGAAGAAGCCGAGGCGACCGAGCTATATCCTTGAGGACGACACGCCGCTCTACCGCATGTCCCCTGATATCAAGTCCAAGCACAACCTATCGGATGCCGAAGTAGAAAAGGCCAAGGAGAAAGCAGCGCTCTGGAAGGCACAGGATGCTCCCTACAAGGGTAAGCAGAACTGACAGCAACCAAACAGTTGCCATGTTTTGCAAGCTGACAGCGTCTAAGGGAAAGCAGGCTTCATCCGGTTGCTTGAGCAAAAGGAAAAACACGTGGCAGACAAACAACTGCATGATGGCGACCCTGCCTTCGAAGACTTCGTTGAAAATGAGCTGCCGGCACTGCGGAATCGGGCGCTGGAACAGAATATTTGTGTTGATTGCCTGACTGACCGCTTCATCGTCGAGATGGTCGCCAGCCTCACCAGTGCTGGGGTTTCAGCTCCAGATATCCTGAGCATGGTGGAAGAGGGTATGAGGATGGCAGACGAAGCTGAGGGCGGTGAAGGAAATGGGAGTGCCCGGCGGGTGCATTGATGAAGGCTCCATGATCATCATTGGATTTGATAGCGAGTATGTGAAGCGGGGAGAGCGTAATGCGGTCCTTAGCTACCAGTACGCGGTCAAAACCGAAAAAGGGTTATCCAAAGGGATCGTCTATACATCCTCAGAGAAGGATAAAGATAAACTTACATTCGATCAGCTTATTGCCAGGGCCATCATGGCAGCGCGGGACGATGGCGTGCTAGACAGAACTTGGCCTAATGAGGTTTACGCTTGCGCACACTTCAGTAGAGCAGATTTTGCCAGCTTCAAGGATTACAAGAAGCTATCTCGCAGTCTGGATGCCCTAAGAGGAACCTATGCGTCTCTTGCAGGGCCACTCAAACGCTCGATCTACGATAGTAGCCGCAACAAGCATCTCATAGATGTACACTGCCGAGACACACTGACGATCTCCCCAGGCGGCTCCTCTCTTTCTGCTCTGGGTGACCTTCTGGGTCTTCCAAAAATCGAGATAAACTCTGCCTACAAGTCCTCAATGGACAAGCTCCTACAAGATGATTCTGTGTTATTTGAACAATATGCCATCCGAGATGCTGAGATAGCGGCTGAGTTTGCGTGGAAGCTTGCTGAGTTCTCAGATGAACAGGGGCAAGGCTTTATGGTCCCACTCACACTGGGCTCTATCGCCAACAATCTCCTCTTCGATTTGTGGGATGCAAACGGCATCTCATCAGATGCGGTCCTTGGTAAAGAGACTGTCAAAGAAAAGAAGTTCATAAACGGACGGTATCATACACAGAAAAAGCTTGTCTCACTTGCCAAGGTTCATGAGAATGAGGCTCTTGCCACTGAATGCTACCACGGCGGTCGCAACGAGGCATTTTGCTTTGGGCCCTCACATTTCGATTTTTGGACCGACATCGATATCTCAGGTGCGTATTCCACTGCGATGGCGGCAATTCGCACCCCAGATTGGGAGAAGCTATACCACACCAAGAAGGTCAAGGACTTCAGAAAGAACCGACTGGCACTGGCCAGGGTCAAGTTCAAGTTCCCCGATGATTGCCTCTATCCATGCTTACCCATCCGCACGGACAACGGACTTATCTTCCCGTTGGAAGGTGAGTCTAATTGCGGCTCTCCAGAAATAGAGCTCGCGAGGTCCCTAGGTGCGAAGTTAAAAATCCAGTCTGGGTTCATCGTTCCGTGGGCAGATAAGACCCGCCCATTTGAATTATTCAGCAAGATGGTTCGGTCCAAGCGCAAGGACCACAAGAAGGGTTCCATCTTTGAGCGCGCGTGGAAGGAAATCGGAAATAGCCTGTACGGCAAGGTGGCTCAAGGACTTCAGGAGAAACGAGTATTCGATAGTCGCAGCAATGACTCAAAACCTCTACCGCCTTCCAAAATAACGCAGCCTTTTCTTGCCGCCTACATAACCTCAATTGTTCGTGCCACGCTTGGCGAACTCCTTACCCGCATTCCGGAGGGCAAAGAAGCAATCAGCGCCACCACCGACGGCTTCATCACAAATGCAGTGGCAAAAGATATGGATTTGAGCGGTCCTCTCTGCACGTTCTTTGCCGGTCAAGCTAAGCGACTTACTGGGAAACGTGATATTATTGAGGTTAAACACGTGGTTCCGCAGGTCATGTGCATGAAGACCCGAGGCCAATTGACGATCGGCGTTCTCGACAGTGCGTTGCCAGCCCTTAAAGCCAAGGCTGGCGTTTCCATCCCTAAAGAGGCAACAGAGGATAAACCTGACGATAAGGATATCCTAGAAAACAACTGGTTGCTTGAGCTTTTCCTTCTGCGCACCCCAAAGACAGAAGTGCTCACACGTCAGCTGACATCGATGAGGGAGATGCATCTCAAGGATTCGGACCTTCTGATGGAGGAGCGATGGAAGAAAATAAGCCTTGAGTTCGACTGGAAGAGGGAATTGCACACACCAGAAATGATCAAAGTTGGTAAAGTCATCAGTGGCAACGATTATGAACACATTTCCCTAAAGTCTAAGCCCCATAGGAAAATAGAAGACTTCAAGGATTCCCGTGAGCGATTTGATAGTTGGAGAAAGAACAATTGCTTAGTGACTGAGGATGACTGGAACGCTTGGGAGGAGTTCAGGAAACGGGCTGTGTTAAGAGCTTCGGGAGCCATCACTGGCAAAGGTGCTCTCGTTGATCAGTGCAAACGGCAATTTCTGAAGGACTTTGCACATGACAAGAAAAGCATAAAGCGGGGCACATACGAGGAGCTCGCCGATTGGCTTACAAGCATTGGGTACCCAACCAGTATCAATGACGTAAAGAATGCCAAGAGATCCAAGTCGGACGTCCATGATTGGTCTAAGGAAAACGACAAAGCGGTTCAGGACTTGATCGCGAAGCTGGAAGATGAATACGGATGGCGGGGCGAGGTGTAGGTGTAACTTAAAGGCTCTGGCTCCCATATGGAAAAGTTACACCTTCACTACTTTTATTGTTTATCAATGTATTATGTAATGAGCAATGTACGACATGATCAAGGATATCGTACTTCACCACCCCCCGTGGCGCCTGAGTGATTACTGAGACGGTTGCACTCCACCGCCCGCTCCCGATTGCCCATAGCTCTATCCGGCGACCCGACCGACGGGCACTGCGTCCTCTACATCAACGTGTTCAGACCAATCGAGGCGCGACCCGCATCCCATGCTTGGCGTTCTTCTGGTGTTTCTGGCACAAGTCCGTGCGCAGCTTGCGCATCGTTGTCGCCGATGACCGCCGCATCACGGCCAGCCTCAAAATAGCGGCTGTAGTTCGAGGCTCGATGTGTCTGTGGATACCTATTGTCGCGCAAAGGTGTCGGATTTTTGGTGTTCAGAGCAGACATAGAATCTCCAATCTTTGATGAGTGGAAATACCCCTCCTTGATCTTACTACAGCGGCCTGAGTCTCACGAAGGGGATACCTTCGCTATGTGAAACCTCGGCAACAAATCGCTGGTGTTGGGAAGAGCATCCAGCGTGAACTCTCGAATGCATCAGCGAAAAAGTTCAAGTTCTCAGCAGCATACGAGGAGGGAATGGGTGACTAGCCTAGACGAACAGACTTTCAGGTATCTCGCCCTCTTGCAGTAGCCACCGATTCCGCACCTCATGGTACTTGCGCCTCTGCCTAAGGCACTCCTGATGGCTCCAGTCCCCGACCGCCCGTCTCTCTTCCAGCTGCCACTCGACATAAGCTCGAACAACGTCGTCCCATGTGACCACCCTCTACCTCCGTCATCACTATAATTGATCTTGCTTCAGAGCTGACGAGGAGAGGCAGAACCTTCAAGTCTTGAACGAAATTCGTTTTGCCTGACAATCACGCGTACGTACGTAAGAGCGTTGCAGGTACATTCGCGGGCTAAGGGAGCAATGATCTGACGAGTAAGTCAGCCGTCCAACTCTACCCCAACGGTCAACTCTAGGTCCTTCACTCCTGACACCACCCGCGTAGACTTGTTTGAACCGCCAGCTACGCCCATGACGGCTGTGCCGGAGATAGTGATACCGGGCTCCGGAGTGTCCTCACGTGGCGTATGATGTCCGTCGTCCAGGCTGCAACCGGCCATCACGGCTAGAACACCTGTTAAGATCAGCCAACTCCGGACCATTGCCACCCTTCTCTCCAACGTCCCTGCCTCGACCCACGCGAATGACAACTTCTACCAAATCCGGACGTTCACACAAATCTAGGCTATGACCGGTGTGCGGACAAACCTGCCCGTTGCAAACACCCTTCTGAGCGATTGTTTCGTGCGCAAGGCGGAAGGTGTAGCTTGATCAGGATTTCGTGTCGGGGATAGCGAATGCGCCAGCTCTAGCTCGCCGCTCTAAACTACGCCGATCGCTCTCTCTGATGGTCTTCGGGCAGCGTCAGATCACGTCTTGCCACGATCCAATGGTCCAGTCTCCATATGCCCCACGCAAGAGGGATCGCCGTGATCCCGCCAATCACATAGGCAAGTGGCTCTTCGTGATAGCTCTCGAAGAACTGCGTGTACGCGTGAATTCCAGCGAAGGTGACCGACGCATTAAAGAGCCCTCGCTGGGATTTGTGCGCAGCCCAAAAAATGAGGGCAACAAGCGTTACCGCCCAAAGAACCGCGTAGAGATCGGAGGACAAGAAAAACGCTGTTTCGCGCCAAGTGTCTTGAGCTTCCAGGAATTCTTTCCAGGCGAGCTGTCCTTCTTCGTGCGACGCCGTGGGATCCCAAGTGTACCCAGGCCCCCAGATGGTTTCGCCGACCCAATCTCCAAACAGTGATCCGACCAACGCACACAGATTTGCAACCACAAAGGCCATGACAAAAAGGACTCGGGCATGCCTTGCCATCCGTTCGGGCCGGTTCGCCGCAATCCAGAGGCAACCAGCGATCAGCGCCGCCATCTGAATGATCGAGAGCGTCGACTCGGGCGAGTAGAAGACGTAAGCCGCGTCAAAGTAGGAGGTGCTGGTATCCAGAGCTTGGGCAAACGGGGCGATGGCAAGCGCGGTGACCAGCCGGACAT
Source organism: Ovoidimarina sediminis (assembly GCF_032586175.1). Classification (NCBI taxonomy): domain Bacteria; kingdom Pseudomonadati; phylum Pseudomonadota; class Alphaproteobacteria; order Rhodobacterales; family Roseobacteraceae; genus Ovoidimarina; species Ovoidimarina sediminis. The sequence goes on along the minus strand of NZ_JAWHTE010000005.1, from coordinate 241,711 downwards.
CGGTTAACCAGCCCGCCGCGACAACAAACGCCGTCGTGTACAGGAAAAATACTGTGATCAGTGCGCCGGTTGTTTCTGCTTGTTTCAGGAGAAATGCGATGCCGACCAAGTGCATGGCAAGCCCCATCAGCATGACCGAGCCGGACACGAAACGCGCTGAAACCCGGTCAGATTTGAGCAGCCACGCAGCAACGGAGGCGATGGCGAAACCTACCGCAGTCATAACGCCACCCGCTATGTCCTCGTACTTCTCCATAAGCTCAAGGCTGCCGCCGCCGATCAACATGCCCGCACCGATAAGCGCCGAGGCATTTCCGAACATACGGAACAATTCGCTGCCGTAGGCTAGGATCAAGGCGCCCATTCCCAAGAAGAGCAGCCCGGTCATTGCGACAGACGCAGGCGTTCCCAGCCATGCGATGAAGCCACCGGTTGCAGCGATAATGCCGAGGCACAGAACGGCGTTGATAGCGAGGCTCACCATCGTCTGCCGCGCCCTAGCCTCTATTGTCGCTGCCTGCTCGCCGGTGATGATCCCGTCTTGTACGAGACGAGTGGTGTCCGCTACTGCTTGCATCTCTCTCACCTTCCTAGTGAGCAAGGATACTAAGACGCTTTCAGGAATACAGTTTTCTTTCGTTGATTTGCGTCAACCGAATAGCGCGCCTTAGTTCTTGCCTCGGTAAGGATAGACGCAATAGGCGCACTCCCAGCTCATCTCGGGGTCGAACCAGATCGTCAGCGAGCCCCGGCGCTTGAGCGCTTCGTTGTAGGCAGGCCAGTTCTTGGTCCTGTAGGTCGGTGGTGTCGGTCTGCTCATGCATCCCAGCTACCACCCTGGATTCACGAGATGAATCCCACACGCGATTTGTGCAACAGAACCCCAAAGACCCCAACAATTGCGGCCTTGCCATACGAAACCGGCGGACGATTCAGCAGGTCTATCGCCTGTTCAGAAAGCTGAAGCGATCATTGCAGCGCAGTGAACGCTGAAACAAAGGTCCCTGTGAGGGTTTTCTATAAAAGGGAGCAAGACTTGGCTTGTAATCTATGGACGCCAGGGAGCTTGTGACGGTTGCCTGCGCTTAACTGCGTTGACTTACCGATACACAAACACAGTTGGATTAGAAATTGCCTAATGATCAGAAATCTTAACGGTTTCCAATACTGGATGGAGCAGGTTTACTGATGGGAATTTGTGTTTGCAGCTCGAAACGCAATACGCCCCAAAATAGATAGCCATATACCGTAGGTCAACATAATGATCTGCAGGCAGGAAGACGTATAGCTCTTGGTAGGCAGGTACGTTTCGCTCGAGCGACTCTATGTAGACGCGGTGCGCCCAAAGTAAGCTGTAGGCGATCTGACCCGCGTGCAAGCCCTGTTTGTACTCTAGGACCGCAAGTTGATTTCCGGTTTTGGCCTCCTCCTCCAGCAATTTTAGGGCCTCAACATCGCGCACGTCTCGCGCAATTTCGGCGGCAGTCCAGTCATAACGGTTCGCAGGGTAGTAGTTTACCTCGAAGCCGATCCATAAAAAGAAATCCCCGTCTTGAGTTCGGATTCTCCGGGATAAATTATACCATTGATTTCCCGATCGAGGATTCCAAGCCGGCCCGGACGGAAGTGAAATCTCGAACCGATCAATGATGAAGGTTTCTAGCTTTTCCCAGAGCTCTTCCGCGGCCGTCTGATGGGCAAGAACTGTAAACAAGGCAGCGAGGAGGATGGCGCGCATCGTTGCTCACTCCATTTCCATCGCAAGGCGAAGATCACGAAAAAGCAACTCCAGAAAGCCAGTGTTCGCGAACTCCTGTCCGTTTACGAACCTCCCTCCTCCTGGATTAAACCTGAGCTTTAGATCGAACACACCATCTACAGGTTTGATCTCGGAGCACTCTGCTTTGGCGCAATGCATCGCGGTATCTACTAGACCATCAAAATCGTCGTCGGCCAGCCATGCAGACATACCAGACTCAGGCCAACCGGACTGGTCTAGATCGACATCCTCAAAGATTGTGAGATCAGCTCTCCCGTCGGAATTTTGATCGACCCAATGTAAAAAAAGAAACAGCAACTCCTTTTCATCGTCCAATACGGGACCAACCGGAAACACAATCCAAGCTGGAGGACCACCCTCAACCAATGGGAACATGGCACCATATAATTCGTCTGGTCCTTCATCCGCTTTATAAACAAAGTAGTCTCCGACAGCGTCATTATCTGTATCGATAAGAACCAATCGTTTCATTCCTGGGAATGTCTCTGACTCGATTTCCTTTATCGGTTCAGAGAATAGTGGGTTATGGTTTAGCTGACCGAGCCTACGCATAACCTGATAGGTCTGCACGCGCCGGGCAACACTATAGGGGAGGACCTCTGCTAACTTCCGTGCTTTGTACATTGAAAGCCCCGAGCCTTGGCCTCGAATGTCCGTGGCAACAGCGATGCTCGATACGTTCGCTGCCGCCAATGCTAGAACAGTAGCCCACCAGTACATATCACCCCCCTGAACAATCGACGTCGTAATTCTCTAACGAGAATGGATGGTACCAGAGATGACCTGGCCCAGTGCGCCAATTTTTCGACGCCAGAATAAGGCTTTGAGCAGCAGTCTGATCGAAGCAGCCGAACAACCGGTTAGTAGGACAACCCAGGCACTTGTTAAGCTCGATGCTCTTTAACTACATACGATATCGACGCTTAGACCATGCCATGCTGAGGCTCGTTACTTTTGTGTTGGCACTAACACCCGTACTCTGGCAATTCGCAACGGATCGATCAAGCTCTCCTCTCTTGGCGACGTTCCAATAAGTCAGGTCTTTGAGAACAACCTTGCCATTGATCCTGAATCCGCTGTCGCGCAAGAAGCGCTTAAAATCTCTCTCATAAGTGCCTGGGCCAAAAGCAAGAACCCCGCAGAATTCCAAGACTCCGTTTACAGGCAATACGTAGACCCGATACTTGAATGAATTCCCACCTTCGGTTGATCCAATTCTACCTTCAATAAAGTCTTCCGTAACTGGAATCTGTCGAGTGATCTTTTCAGAAGACGAACTAGCGGTAAAAGTAAATGCCATCAAAGCTGCAACGGACATGATAAGAAGTCTTCCAAGCATCGTGCTTCTCCAGAGCTATTCAACAGGTCACCCGACTCACTTTTTCTGAACCGACTCCAAATAGTAGACGAGAGACAGAAGACGGCCGCGGGTCTCTATCTCTGCGTCCCTCGCGTCTTCCGACTCAGATGCAACTGCAAAGAATCGTTCACCCCAAATCGGCATGGGACTGCCGTGCAATCGAACTTCGTCTCGTCCATCGATCAAGCGAAGAGTGCGCTCAAACGGAAATACTCCACCATTGCGCAGTGCAAGGTTAGTCAGGTTTGGCGCATTGATATTGAGATTCTGCGACATCGAGCCGTTGCCCTCAGCCGACCGACCATGACATCCGGCGCAGGCTGCGAGGTACTCCGATCGGCCAACTTCATCTGCGAGGGCTTGCGCGCCCAGAAAACTCGAAACAACAGGGAGAACCAAGGCAACAAACAACCGCATCAGGACGTCCTCCTCCACTTCTCGAAACGTTTGCTGTCAGAGTCACCGCAGTGAACGGATAACCATCTCATCGCTTCAGATCAGGCACCCAATAAGGGTTGCACCATTTGTGACTCTCGCAACAGATCAGCAGCAACAGCCGTCTAAACTTGTGCAATTTAGACTAGTCGCCTAATGCAGGTTCACATTGACACGGATCAATTGAAAGTAATTGCAAAGCAAAATAATCCTCACTGGGATGGCCGCTCTTGTCTGTCCGGCTAGACTTTTTGAACAGGAATACCAAGCCGAAAAGGCCAAGGCGCATGAGCAAAAACTGTAGGTGGCATTCTAGAATTCGGGATCTTGCCAAAAGGACCACGGTCATACTTCTGATCACAGGCTGCGCATCCCCTACTTCCGTTGCAGCCGATCAAATGATTGGGCAGTGGGAGATCAGCTATTCGCATTCCTCGACTACTGGTAGATATGGTGATGACTGCCTCAGCGGTTCAGGAAGTATGAAAGTTTCTTCTTCGCTAAAAATCTCAGGGTCTGTCGTGAATTCCGCGGGACAGACGATTACACACGGTGGCGCCAAGGTTACCGGCAATTCGGTACTCGGCGATTTTCTCTGGAATGGTCGTGATGTTGGTGATTTCCACGGTGTCTTTTCAGCCGGAGGGTGGAACGGAACCTATATTGCCGAGAACGGGTGCATCGGAACTTGGCGGGGCGTGCGGAGTTGAGTGGAGTTTGGCGACAAGGTGAGGTGGGGGCCTTGTTTCGCTCTGCTTCGGGCTCGAAGCTGTCGCTCTGCGATTTTGCCCTGATGCCTGCATCATGCTTCATGGACGAAGCGGCCGGTCACGGTATGTCACCGTTGCGAAGCTTGCTTCATTGAAGAATCGAATGGATCATGACCGCTTTACAGGGGGCAAAGGGTCATGAGCTTTGTTGCGGAGTCTGAGCGCGTACTTCTACGCCCGATTGCACCGATAGATTGGGAGGTGTTTCGCGACTACTCGCTTAGCGAGCGTGCCAGGCTGTCGATGGGAACAAATAACGTTGCCGATGCGTGGAGGAGCTTCGCTTATTTTATCGGACATCAACAGCTCAAAGGTTTCGCGCCGCAGGCGATAGTTCTTCGACGGGGAGAGGATCGAGCGATAGGTGTAGCAGGCCCGCACTTTCCTCCGGACTGGCCGGAACCAGAACTTGGATGGCAGATTTGGGACGCTTCTTTTGAAGGGAAAGGCTACGCGTCCGAAGCAGTCATCGCAGCCCGCCGATGGTCAGCAGAGACCTTTGGCTGGCGGCGCATGGCCTCATACATCAAGGAAGAGAACGTGCGGTCCATTCGTCTCGCTGAACGGCTTGGATGTACAATTGATGAAACCGCGAAGCGCCGTCCGGATGGATCGCCTGTCTGGCGGCACCCAGAATGAGAATTCAGCGCGTCGTCTGCGCTTGAAGGACGTTGGCTCCGGGCTCTCTTGAGACATCTGAGGGATTGAGTCAGATGACTGCTGTGCTGCGCTAACCGGTCACTCACGGCACTCGAAGCGGTGTTTTGGGCGGGAACGACCGCTTCTGCCGACAGCAGACCTTCGCTGGATTCCGCTCGATGTCCGAGTCGCGGAAGTAGGAGCCATCAGCTCGCGAAAAGCTAAACCTCTCCGAGCTTTGAATATCTGACCATTGGATATAGCGGCGGGCAATCATGGACGATAATCTCGTCGATGACCTCGAACCCAAACCGCTCATAGAGAGGTACAACCTTTTGCGTTGTCGCCTCCAGGTAGCAAGGCGCACCATCACTATTACTCGCGGCTATGCCTCGCTCCATTAGTTTGGAGCCCAGACCATGTCCATGGAATGCAGGATCCACTCCGATAAGCCAGAGATACCAATGAGGCTCGCTCGGATGATGCTTTCCCATCTCCTCAAACACAGCTGCGACCCTTTCAAGACGCGTATTATCACAGTGTTTGGTTAGAACGGTCCAACCGGCATCGTCGTTTGGCTTTTCACCAGGGGGCAGCCAACAAGTAGCGCCAAGAAAATCACCTACGACATGCGCACAACCCAGCGCGATTGAGTTGCTTCCAGCAAACGCTGGTATCAGAGCAAGCCACATATCAAGATAATTTCGCGCATCGGGTGCACCCCAACGAACCGGCGGGTCTGAGCTCATTGCAAGTGCCAAAGTCGCCGCGAAGCGATCCGCTTCGTGTGCCTCTACTGCACGTATTGGGAGTTCTCCTTCACTGTTCAAAAGCATCAACGAGCTCCTTTCAGGAAGTGTAGGCGACAGTATTACACGGTTACCGCCCAAGATCAGTCTCTTTAGGTTTCGCGGCGATCAGCTATGCGCAGGCGTTCACCACGCGCCGATATTGAAAGAGCACATCACCCTAAGGACGCACGTGGGATTTGCGTTAGATCGTGATCTCTGTGTCCTCAGTAAGTAGACCGCTTCGGGCTCCGAAGAGACATCTGAGCAAAACGGTCAGGTGACTGGTCTGTCGAGAAAAGCAGTCATTCGATTGCTTCGGGGTGAGATGGTAAGCGTGAAGGATCGCTTCTGCTCATTTCATGTAAAGTGGCTGCGGCATCATTGAGACTACGATGCAACCGATCGGCGGCTGAAGTACCCAAGGCTACAAATCAAAAAATCTACTTCTGTGTTCGCGGCCATGTTCATACATCCGGATACCCCCCCGGTGGCCCACGCCCCCCCCCTTTAGGAATGAGCGAGCCAACCCCCATCTTCGCACAATGATTTGCCGTGTATCGCATTGATGTCATTCACATGAGTATACAATCCGAGGTTGATTTATAAGCTATAGGAACAATTTAAAGATGCAAGGTCCAGTTAGACGGTCAACTGACGCTCATGCACAGCAAACAGCGTGAAATGACGCCGGATGTCTACCATGTGTCTACCACGTTAATCCCGCGGCAAGTAAGAATCGCCTTAACTTTCTGAAAAAACTGGCGATCCCACGAGGACTCGAACCCCGAACCTGCTGATTAGAAGTCAGCTGCTCTATCCAGTTGAGCTATGGGACCGCTTGGGCCCGTTCAGACCGCAGGGAGGCACGGCTTGTCAACTCTTCTGTCAGAGCAGACGGGTCATGAAGACGCTGTTCGGGTCGGGGGCGTAGCCTTCGAAGGGTTCGCATTCCTCGAACCCTTCGGAGAGGTAGAGCGCGCGGGCGGGGGCGAAGGCCGGCTGCACCCCGGTTTCGAGGCTGAGGCGCGCGAGGCCCTCGGCGTGGGCCACCTCGACCAGATGGCACAAGAGCATGCGGGCAAGGCCCCGCCCCCGCGCCTCTTCGACCACATGCATGGATTTCAGTTCCGCGTGGCCCGGGCCGATATGTTTGAGCGCGCCCATGGCCAGGGTCGTATCGCCCTCGCGGATCACGAAGAAGCGCACGCCGGCGGCGGCGAGATCGCCCGGTTCCATCGCGTGAACGCTGCAGGCCGGGCTTGACGCCCGCATCAGCGTCAGGTGGCGCTGGAAGAGATCGCCAAGCTCAGGCGCATCCGGCGCGGCCGGATGGATCGCGGGGCTCAATGCGTCCACGCGCCCCGGCGGTCGGTCGCGAAATTCTCGCCATAGCCGCGGGGGCGGACGTTGGGCTTGCGCGTCTTGGGGTCGACCACCGTGGCCTCGATCCCGTGTTCCTTGGCGTATTCAAGCGCCGCCTCTTTCGTGGCGAAGCGCAGGCGCACCTGGGATTGGGTATCGGCGTTGCTTGTCCAGCCCATCAGCGGATCGACTTCGCGTGCCGTGTCGGAGGCGTATTCCAGCACCCAGTGCCGGGTGCGGGCCGTGCCGGAGGACATGGCGGTCTTCGACGGGCGATAGATACGTGCGGGCATGGCGCGACCTCGGTGACGTGATACCGGCTTCGTTATCGCGAATGCGGGGCGCTGCCGCAAGTGCCATGCGGCATCTTACGCCTCACCCGCCAGCGAGCGCCTCGGCGAGATTGTCGAAGGCCGCGTTCCAGCCGCCCTCGCCCGGGCTTCCGGCGGGCACGCCCTTGTGGATCATCGTCATCTCAGTCCCCTCGCCCGCCTCCGCGAGGTCGACTGTGACTTCGGTGAACGCTGGCGTGCCCTCCGGCATCCCCATGGATTGCGGATCGATGAGGGTGCCGTCCTCCTCGCACATCGCTTCGGTGTAGACGAGGCGGCGGGGCGCCGTGATCTCAGTATAGACCCCGGTGAACCACATCCGCATCACCCGGTCGGGCGCCTGCATCTCCATGCAGATCCGGCGTGTTCCGCCGACGCGAAGATCCATCTCCGCCACGGGCACCGTGAAACCCTTCGGGCCATACCACTGGCGGAAAAGTGCAGGTTCCGTCCACGTGCGCCAGACCGTCTCGATCGGGGCCGCGAAGCTGCGGGTGATCCTTACCCAGTCGCCGCTGTCATCCGTCATCGCCATCTCCCAATATCCTGATCACCGCCTCCATGGCGTCGAACCGCGCCTGCCAGATGTGGCGGTACTGGTCTGTCCAGGCCGCGACGGTCGCGAGCGCGTGGGGCTCGAGCCGGCAGGGCCGGAACTGCGCCGACCGCCCGCTGGTGATCAGCCCGGCTCCGCGCAGCACGCGGATGTGGCGCGACACGGCCGGCAGGCTCATGTCGAGCGGCGCGGCGAGTTCGCTCACCGTCGCCTCGCCCGCCGCAAGCCGCGCCAGAATCGCCCGCCGCGCGGGATGCGCGAGGGCGGAGAAGAGACGGTCGAGCTGGCGGTCGTCGGACATGGGACATGTGTTTAACGGATGCGTTAATTAATTAAGAGGTTTATTAAAGGTGCCACGGCGAAGGGACACTCCAACTGACAGCTTCTGTCAGGAGCGTGGGTTGAACCCGGGACGAAAAGAGAACAAATCTAGGTGTCCCAGCCGGAGCCCACGCCGATGCACAACAACTCGCCAGAGAGCATGCCCGTTCTCCATGCCGCACCGCCCCCACCGCGGGAGCGCGAGAAGCTCGAGGGCGGCAAGCGCTTCGTCATGCATACCGAGTTCAAGCCCGCGGGCGACCAACCGACGGCGATCGCGGAATTGAGCGCGGGCGTGACGGACGGCGAGCGCGATCAGGTGCTTCTGGGCGCCACCGGCACCGGCAAGACCTACACCATGGCGAAGGTGATCGAGGAAACCCAGCGCCCGGCGATCATCCTTGCGCCCAACAAGACGTTGGCCGCGCAATTATACGGGGAATTCAAGGGGTTCTTTCCGGAGAACGCCGTCGAGTATTTCGTCAGCTACTACGATTACTACCAGCCCGAGGCCTATGTGCCGCGGTCGGACACCTATATCGAGAAGGAAAGCCAGATCAACGAACAGATCGACCGGATGCGCCATTCGGCCACCCGGGCGCTTCTGGAACGCGACGACGTGATCATCGTGGCGTCGGTGTCGTGCATCTACGGCATCGGCTCGGTCGAAACCTATGGCGCGATGACCCAGGATCTGCACGCGGGGCGCGAGTACAACCAGCGCCAGATCATGGCCGATCTGGTGGCCCAGCAATACCGCCGCAACGACCAGGCGTTTCAGCGCGGCAGCTTCCGCGTGCGGGGCGATGTGCTGGAAATCTGGCCTGCGCACCTCGAAGATCGGGCCTGGCGCATGTCGTTCTTCGGCGAGGAGCTGGAGGCGATCACCGAGTTCGATCCGCTGACCGGCGAGAAGACCGATACGTTCGAGCGGATCCGGATCTATGCCAATTCGCATTACGTGACGCCTCGGCCCACGCTTCAGCAGGCGATCAAGGGGATCAAGGTGGAGTTGCGGCAGCGGCTGGATCAGCTTGTGGGCGAGGGCAAGCTTCTGGAAGCGCAGCGGCTGGAACAGCGCACGAATTTCGATCTCGAGATGCTGGAGGCCACGGGATCGTGCAACGGGATCGAGAACTATTCGCGCTATCTGACGGGCCGTGCGCCCGGGGAGCCGCCCCCTACCCTTTTCGAGTTCATTCCCGACACCGCCATCGTCTTCGCCGATGAAAGCCATGTGAGCGTGCCGCAGATCGGCGGCATGTACCGGGGAGACTATCGGCGGAAGTTCACGCTGGCGGAGCACGGGTTCCGCCTGCCGTCCTGCACCGACAACCGGCCCCTGAAGTTCGAGGAATGGGACGCGATGCGGCCGCAATCGGTGTTCGTCTCGGCCACCCCGGCGGCGTGGGAACTGGAACAGACCGGCGGCGTCTTCACCGAACAGGTGATCCGGCCCACCGGGCTTCTCGACCCGGTGGTGGAGATCCGGCCGGTCGAGATGCAGGTGGACGACCTGCTGGACGAGGTGCGGAAAGTCACCGCGAAGGGATACCGCACGCTTGTCACCACGCTGACGAAGCGGATGGCGGAGGACCTGACCGAATACCTGCATGAACAGGGCATCAAGGTGCGCTACATGCATTCGGACATCGACACGCTGGAGCGGATCGAGATCCTGCGCGACCTGCGGCTGGGGGCATTCGACGTGCTCGTGGGCATCAACCTCTTGCGCGAGGGGCTGGATATCCCCGAATGCGGGCTGGTGGCGATTCTCGATGCCGACAAGGAAGGGTTCCTGCGGTCGGAAACCTCGCTGATCCAGACGATCGGGCGGGCGGCGCGGAACGCCGATGGCCGGGTGATCATGTATGCCGACCGTGTGACGGGCTCGATGGAGCGCGCGTTGCGCGAGACGGAACGGCGGCGGGAAAAGCAGATCGCCTATAACGAGGAGCACGGGATCACGCCGGAGACGGTGAAGAAGAATGTCGAGGACGTGCTGGCGGGCCTTTACCAGGGCGATGTCGACATGAACCGGGTGACGGCAACGGTCGAGCGCGTGGGCGGCAATCTGGAGACCGTGCTGGAGGGGCTGAGGACGGATATGCGGAAGGCGGCCGAGAACCTCGAATTCGAAGAGGCCGCGCGGCTGCGCGACGAGATCAAGCGGCTGGAGGCGGTGGACCTGGCTGTTGCCGACGACCCGCTGGCGCGGCAGTCGGCGGTGGAGGCGGCGTCCGAGGCTGCGGTGAAGTCGAAGGGGCGGAGTACGGCGGGGCGCGCGGGGCAGCGCGGGGGGAATGTGAAGCGGCGGCGGAAGGGATGATCTCCTACGGGCCAGAGATGAAAGCCATTGCCGCGCACTTCGCGCCGTTATTGAGGGAAGCTGGGTTCAGGAAGCGGAGGAACTCTTTCAACCGCCGCTTCGAAGACGGGATCACGCACCAGATTAGTTTCCTCCAAATCGGGGCCTACAGCATCGGTCATGGCAGCTTTCACCTGCATTTCGGCGTGCATGTTCCCGAGAAGTCTCTCTATGACGGTAATCGCGTGCCAAAGGACTGGGTAATCGACGCGGATTGCTGCATCCGCCTGTCTCTCGGTCCAAACAGTCCGGTGAATTACCATCACGCCTGGCCAATCGCTGTGACGGGCGACGTGCTGAGCGACGTGCTGCGGGGAATTGATGAGGGCCTTCGCACACTCTCGAGATACCGGTCGAGAGACGATATCCTGGCAGCGACCGGTGAACCGGAGCCGCCGAATCGATACCTCAAGAGCATGTTCTTTTTCGAACCACCACTTGGGATACTGAAAACGTGCATCCTGATGCGGGCCGCGCAGACCGAGGCCGCAGGCAGAGAAATCGCCGGGTATCTAAAGAAAGCCGAGGGCGAGCATTCCGACCACGCGGCCCACGTCGCCCAATGGGCGCGTTCGCAGGCGATCCTGTAAGCGGTCAGTCGCAAACGATGCGCCCCTGAGCGCGTTGGTTCAGGGGATTGTGTGCTGCTTCGAGCAACCGCTCCTGACATGCATTCGCGGCGCGGAGATATTTCTCCCCTCCCCCCTTGCAACGCCCCCTCCGCCACCCCACTTCCCCGCCATCCGGGCGTGAGGCTCCGCCCGGCGGCTGCAAGGCGCGGAGGTCGCGCCAAGAGCGCCATCCTCCCCAAGGAATCGCACATATGCGGACCCTTCTCGTCGCGGCCTGTCTTGTCACGGTTGCCGCCCCTGCCTTCGCCGATGAAACCGAAGGCCATGTCCTCGCCTTCGACCGCAAGGATCACGTGCTCGTCATGGCCGACATGACGGTCTGGACCCTGCCCTCGGACCTTATGGTGCCTGCCGATCTCGGCGCGGGCGACCGGGTTCACATCGTCTATACGAGCGATGGCGACAACGGGTGGAAATCGATCGATGCGCTTCACCGGCTTGCCGTGGCCCTGCCCCCCGGCACGGACGGCGGAAGCTGACGCGACACGCGATAGTCAGCCGCAGATCAATGGGTTACCCTCGGGGCGCGAACAGCCCCGGGGAGCCCATGCCATGCCCGACTTCCACCTCTTCACGAACGGCCCCCGCCCGGTTGCGCCGTTTTCCCATGCCGTCGAGGCCGATGGCTGGGTGATCCTCACCGGCCAGATGCCGACCGATCCCGACGCCCCCGATGCGCCCCTGCCGGAGGGGATCGAGGCGCAGACGCGGCGGGTGATGGACAACCTCGCGCTGGTCCTGGGCGAGATGGGGCTCGATCTGTCGCATGTCGTGCAGTGCAGGGCCTATCTCACCCAGTTCGAGCGCGACTACGGCGCCTTCAACGCCACCTACCAGGCCTATTTCCCAGAGGACCGGCGGCCCGCGCGCACCACGATCGGGGTGACGGCGCTGGCGGTGGGTGCGCTGGTGGAGGTGGATTGCGTGGCGCGGCGCCCCTGAGGGGGCTGGCCGGGGCGCGACCGGCGGCTATATCTCCGATCATGCAACGATACCTCGCAGCGCTTGCCCTTCTGGGCCTTGCCAGCCCCGCCGCGGCCTGGGAGTTCACGCAGGACACCCTGTGCCGCCTGTCCCACGACGAGGGCGGCGTGGCGGTCGACGTCACCTATGACCCGGCGGTTCCGGAATATGCGATCCACGTGCGGCGGGATGCGCCCTGGCCGGCCTCCCCCGTTTTCGCGATGATCTTCGAAGGCGGGCGGGCGCTGTCGATCTCGACCGACCGGCACCGGCTGTCGGAGGATGGCCGCACGCTCTCTGTCCATGACAGCGGGTTCGGGAACGTTTTGAACGGGTTGCAGTACAACAGCCGGGTGACGGCGCTGGTGCTGGACAGCGGGGTGACGGTATCGCTTGCGGGCGCCGCCCCCGAGGTCGAGCGGTTCCGGGGCTGCGCCACGGCGCGCCTGTCCTGAGGCCCCGCCCCATTTCCTGCATTTTCCGGGGCCGCCCTTAAGCATTGGTTAACCAGTTAAGCGCCTGTTAGGGCGATGCTGCCTGTCGTTTCACCTGTCCTGCCACTCCTCGCCATTCTTGCGGCCTGCGTCACCCTGCCCGCGGCGGCCGGACCCTGGGCGCGGGAGGAAGGCAGCATCTTCGTCTCGACCTCTCGCGAGGTGATCAACGATCCGAACGGCACGGGGCGCTATGCCGAACGTTCCACAACGTCGCTCTATGGCGAATACGGGCTGACGGAGCGCACGACGCTGGTGTTCGATGTGGTAACGGCCACCGACGACCAGACGACGCTTGTTTTCCTGCGCCGCACGCTCACCGGGTCAGACGACCGGCGGCAACTGGCGTTTTCCCTTGGGGCCGGGCAGCGCGTCACCCGAACGGCGCGCGAGACTGTGCTTGCCATGGGCTTTCACGCGGGCCGGGGCTTTTCGACGCGGATGGGCGATGGCTGGGCGGCGTTCGACCTGCAGTACAGGGAACGGGCGAGCGGCGAAGAGGTGGTGAAGGGCGATATCACGATCGGCCTCAGGCCCTCGCAGGACTGGATGATCTTCGGCCAGTTCCAGGCCGACGACTATCCCGGTGCGCCTACGACCATGCGGTTACAGGCCTCGGCCGTGCGGCGGCTGACGGAACGCCTGAGGATCGAAGCCAGCGTGATCGCCGGTGTTCACAATTCCGACGTCACGGGGCTGAAGATCGGGCTCTGGAGCGAATTCTGAGCCCCGGCATTCAGTCGAAGCTTTCCACCACGTCGTACATCACCGGCTCGAAACTCCGGCAAAGGCTCGACAACCTGCGGTTTCTTTCCCGCATCTCCTCGGTGCGGAGCATGGCGAGAAAATCCTCCCGCCGCGCCCACTGACTGTAATTCGCGATTCGCGTCTGAGCGTCGTTCACGTGAAGTGCGGCGGCGATGAACCCGGGTTGCTTCGAGATGAAGCTCGAGTAGGCATCGGCCAGTTCATCCAGAAGATCCTGACAGGTTCCCGGCGTCATCTCGAAAGTCGTGATGACGGTCTGCAATTCGGCTCCGGACACGATACGCGGCATCGGCATTCCTCCCTTTGCCGCCCATCATGCCACGGTTGGGCCTAGCGCACCACGTGCACGGCGCAATGGGCGTGACGCACCACGCGGGCCGCCGTCGACCCCAGGAAATAATCCTGAATGCCCGGGTCGTGAGAGGCGATGACGATGCAATCCGCCTCGATCCGTTCGGCGAAATCGAGGATCGTTCGTGCGGCGTGGCCGGTGACCACATGGGCCTCGATATCACCGCCCACATGATCCTTCAGCGCTTCCATCGTTGCCTCGCGCTGGTGCTCCAGCATCCCGGCGGGCAATTCGTTCGCCACCATGGGCGGAATGCCTTCCACAACTGTCAGGGCACTGATCTTGCCATCCGTCCCGGCAAGCAGTCGCGCCACCTTGAGCGCCGCTTCCGCCGTCGGCGCGTGATCGAGCGCCACGGGGACGAGAACATTGTTATACATCGCGTTTCCTCCGTTTCTTCCGGTCGGATCATCGCGCAATGGCGCGGACCGCACCTTGACCTGCATCATATCACAGGCACAGGTAGTGGCATGGAAAAACCCTCTCCGATACGGCCCACGGATGACGAGGCACGGGAGTTGGCGCGGAACCTGCTGTCCGAGGCGCGCTTCGGCGCGCTCGGGGTGCTCGAGGCGGAAGGCGGCGCGCCGATGGTGAGCCGGATCGCGGTGAGCACCGATGAGGCGGGTGTCCCGGTGACGCTGATCTCGGTTCTGTCGCAGCACACGAAGGCGCTTCGCGATCACCCCGCCTGCTCGCTTCTGGTGGGTGAACCCGGGGAACGCGGCGATCCCCTGACGCACCCCCGCCTGACGATTCAGGCGGAGGCGCGGTTTGTGGCGCGGGAGGGTGCCGATCACGCCGCTCTGAGGGACATGTGGCTCGACCGGCACCCAAAGGCGAAGCTTTACATCGACTTCGGCGACTTCGGCTTCGTCCGTCTCGCGCCCACGGGGGCCTATCTCAATGGCGGGTTCGGCAAGGCCTTCATCCTCACACCAGGTGATCTTCTGCCCTAGATCGGCCGGTCGGTGCGGCTGGTGACATGCACCCGGCCCGACACCGGTTCGGGCCATGTCAGCCGCACCTGGTTCTTCGCCGGACCGTCATTCGTGGTGACATAGGGCATGGCAGAGACATCGGCGCCCAGACCGCTTTGCACGGGCCCTTCCGTCACCATCGCCGACACCTCCCGTGCCCAACCGCCGAAGGGGAGGTAGGCCGAAGGATCAATCTGCCAGTTCTGCAGGGCACCGGGTTGGTCGAATTCCAGCGTCACGGGGTTGATCGTGTTCTGCGCGATCCCGTTGAAGGTGTTGCCCGCGAAAGTTACGTTCCGCGTGCGAGAATAGTCGAGAGCGGCGAAGGAGGCATCGACACGCTCGACCCTGTCGATATCGCCGTTGATCGCCTTGAAGCTGTTGCCGGTGACCGACAGCCCCTGAAGATAGTGCCCGCTGCCGTAGGGCGTGATCACGAGGAAGGAGAACCACGCGGCGGCATCGTTCGCGGTGAAGATGTTGCCGGTGACGGTCAGGCCCCCGAACGAGAACTGGTTGTCGAAATCGGGCGTCGCGTCATGCTCGTTCGTCATCTCGATGAAGGCGTTGTCGACGTAATTGCCCGTCACAACCGACTTGACGTTGGGCTGTGTGAAAACGAGGCCTGCCACCCGGGGCCCATCTGTCACGGTATCGCCCTGGAACCAGTGGTTGCCCACGATCAGGTTGCCAGTGCCGGCGAGGATCATCGAGGTGCCGAGCCGTTGGAACCGCGAATCCCGGATCTTCGCGTCATTGGCATTGACGTTCAGGCCGACGCTCACCCGGTCGGGCGCGGCGGTGGATTGTTCGTCCGAGATGATGTTGCAGCGGTCGATCTGCAGGCCCTGGCAGCCCTGGCCAATCGAGGTGACGCCGCGATCCCTCGGCTTCGTGATCCAGCAGTCGCGCAGGTGCATCTGGCTGCCCGACGGGGCGAGCATGACGCCGGAGGCCACGCCGTTGCAATCAATGTCGATATCGTCGAGCTGTAAGCGCGAAAGCACCGTGAAGCCCGAGAAATCAAGCGCATACCGGTAGCGGGTGAAGGTGTAGCTTTGGGTTGCGGCGGGGCCGTAGAGCGGTTTCGACAGCGTCACGGTCTGTGCTCCGACATTCGTCGCGGTCACGTAAATTTCGCGCCCGACCCCCACACCGGTCACATGGGCGCCGACGGCGATATTGGCCACGTTGGTGACATTCGTCAGCGTCAGCGGGCTTGCCGCGTCATAGGTGCCGTCAGAGGTTTGCACCCCGTCATCCCAGCTTGACGAGGCGAGGCAGTTGATCTGCCCGTTCCGGATCACGCGCCGGATCTCATAGGTCGAGACACCGGCGATCGCGGCCATATCGAGCGGCGCGTCGATTTCGATCCGGCGACCCTTAAGGTCGAGGCTTTCGTGATCCGAGAAGTGGAGAAGCGCCTGGAATGCGCGACGGAACCCCTCCACCTCGTCGCCGAACGCATCGGCATAACTCGGCAGATCGAAATTCCGGCGCAGGATCAGCCGGTCGCCCGCGGCCATGGCCACGGTGCCCTCGAAGCGCACCGCATTCTCGAAGGTCATCGAGGAGCCGAGCGCCCAGATACCTTCGGGGATCAGCACGTCGCGCCCTGCCGCCGCGAGGTCGGCCGCCTCGAAGGCCGCGCGATCGTCAGTCACACCGTCGCCCACCGCGCCATAGTCGCGCACATCGACCCAGTCCATCATCGAGCGGTGGAAGGCCGAAGTGATATCTTCCACCACCAGATCATCGATCCGGACCACCCCGCCCGTCGCTCCCGTCAGATCGAGTCCGACATGAGCGTAAAGCACATCGGGGCTCCACTGCATGTCGACGCCGGTGCGATTACCTGTGCCCAGGATCGCAGATACCTCGACGATATCGCCATAGGCGGAAAGCGCCACGGTGGGCCCGGTCTCGACCAGCCCCGGCACGTATGCCGAGCCTGCGCCGCCCGGCCAGGCCGCGATCCTCACCGACGGAAGGTTGCCCGAGATTGCCTTCACCCGCGCCCGCACCCTGAGATAGCAGCCGGGCAGAACGGGCGTCTCGCCCATCCAGCGCAGGCGCTGCGTCGCTGTGGTCTTCAGCAGTTCGAGCGCACCGCCGAAATCCTGATCGGCCGGTACGAAGGCCGCATTCGGATCGCCGTCATAGGTGGCCGATCCCGGGGTGCCATCTTCGCTCGACCAGACATCAAGCCCGCCCGCAAACTCAGGTGGCATCAGACTCAGCCCGTCGGTGATCACCTTGTTCATGCCCAAAACCCTTTCTCGCCGCAAATCCGGGCGAGTGGGTATCAGGGCCGCGTCAGGCCCCTGTTAATCGAGCGTGCGGTGGTCAGGCCCCGACGGGCGGTGCGACAAGAAGGACGACGCCGTTGATCTGCCAACCCTCGGGCGTGGGGATCATCTGGTAATCGAGCACGTGGGGCACGCCTTCGGCATCGGTGATCAGAACCTTCTGGTGGATCGCCCCGCCCTTGGTTTCCTGTTCCAGAAACTGCACGTCCGCCGGGCGCCAGACCATCGGATAGCCCTGGCGCACCATCGTGCCGAACCGGTCGGGATTGCCGAAAAGTCGCTTGATGTTCGGCGAGGCGAATGTGAAGGCGGTGACGAAATCGTCGGCAAGAAAGGCATCGATCTGGCTTTGGATCACGCCCGGGATCGCCGGATCACGCTCCTGCGCCCCGGCCGGACCCAGCGCCAGAACCGCCATCAGTGCCGCAACAAGCCATCCACGCATCGCCCGCCTCCATCATCCAGTGATGATGAAGACGCTAGCCCGCGCGCGCCCTCGGTCAACCTCGCTTAGCTGGCCACGGGTTCGGTCGCCAGCGTGCCCGCAAGCCCCGCCTCGATCAGCGCGATACTTTCCTCGATACCGTAGAGCGCGATGAACCCGCCGAAGCGCGGGCCCTGGCTGGCGCCCAGAAGCACCTCGTAAAGCGCCTTGAACCAGTCGCGCAGCGGCTCGAACCCGTGCGCCTTGCCGACGGCGAACACCATCGACTGAAGCTCTTCGGCGTCGAGCCCGCCGTCCCAGGCCCTGAGACGCGCCAGCAGATCCTCCATCGCTGCGCGTTCGGTGTCGTCGGGCGCGCGGTAAACCTTTCCGGGCTTCACGAAGTCATTGTAATAACGCACGGCGAAGCCCGCCGCCTCGTCGAGATGCGGGTGCGTCGCGGGGCTTGCCTCAGGCGCATAGCGCCGGATGAATCCCCACATCGTTTCCTTGTCCTCGGCGCCCGAGACGCTGGCAAGGTTCAGAAGCATCGCGAAGGGCACGACCATATCGCTTGTCGGTACGTCGTGGCCGTGGATGTGGAAAACGGGGTTGTTGAGCCGCGCGTTCACGTCCTGATCCGCATAGGCCCTGAGTTGCTGGTGGTATTCGTCCACAGCCTTCGGGATCACATCCCACCAAAGCCGCTTCGCTGTCTTCGGCTTCTGATACATGAAGTAGGACAGGCTTTCGGTTGCCGCGTAGGTCAGCCATTCGTCGATCGACAGGCCGTTGCCTTTCGACTTCGAAATCTTCTGGCCCTCGGCATCCAGGAAAAGCTCGTAAGTAAACACCTCGGGCGGCCTGCCACCGAGGATTTCGCAGATCTTCGAATAGATTGGCGTGTTGGGTGCGTGTTCCTTGCCATAGGGCTCGAAATCGACGCCGAGCGCGGCCCAGCGCGCGCCGAAATCGGGCTTCCACTGAAGCTTCACGTTGCCGCCGGTGACTGGCAGCGTAACTTCGGTGCCGTCTTCGTCGTCGAAGGTGATTTCGCCCTTCGCGCCGTCGACGTTCTTCAGGGGTACGTAAAGCACCCGCCCGCTCGACGGGCTGATCGGCAGAAAGATCGAATAGGTCTGCTGCCGCTCTTCCCGAAGCGAGGCCAGCATCACCTCCATCAGCGCGTCGTAGCGTTCCGCCGCCAGAAGCAGCGTCTCGTCAAAGCGGCCGGAGCGGTAGAATTCGCGCGCCGACTGAAACTCGTACTCGAACCCGAAGGTATCGAGGAACCGGCGCAGCATCGCGTTGTTGTGGTGGCCGAAGCTTTCGTGTTCGCCGAACGGATCGGGCACCGAAGTCAGCGGGCGCTGCAGGTGTTCGGCGAGCATTTCCGGGTTTGGCACGTTGTCGGGCACCTTCCGCAACCCGTCGAGGTCGTCGGAAAAGCAGATCAGCCGCGTCGGAATGTCCGAGATCACCTCGAACGCCCGGCGCACCATCGTCGTGCGCAGCACTTCGCCGAACGTTCCGATATGCGGCAGCCCGCTGGGGCCATAGCCGGTTTCGAACAGGACGAAGCCCTTTTCGGGCGGTGCCTTTTCATAGCGTTTCAGAATGCGCCGCGCCTCTTCGAACGGCCAGGCTTTCGAGGTCATCGCTGCATTTCTGAGATCGGACATCTGAAGTGTTCCCATGTGTTCCGGGCATCCCCCCGGTCGAACGCCGCTTCCTATTGCCGCCCGCGTCAGGCGTCAATATTCTGCAGCCTCCGCAGGAAGGATCACCAAGGTGCAAGACACATCCACCACGCTCACGCCGCCCGATGCGCTGGTCGCCGTGATGATCGCCACTTCGGCCTCCGATCTGAACATGCCGACGCCGGAACTCGTCACGATCGAGCGGATCGTGAACCACCTGCCCGTGTTCCGCGACTATGACCAGGACAGGATCGCGGTCGTGTCGCGCATGGTGCTCGATCTCTTCTCGGAAGAGGATGGGCTCGATGCACTCTTCGGGCTTGTACGCGAAGCATTGCCGGAACGATTATTCGAAACCGCCTATGCGCTGGCCTGCGACGTGGCGGCCGCCGACGGCACCTTGCGCGAATCCGAACTGCGGCTTCTCGAGGAAATCCGCTACGAGCTGTCGATCGACCGGCTTCACGCCGCGGCGATCGAACGCAGCGCCCGGGCGCGGCACATGGGCCTTGGCTAGGCACCCATGAATAAAACAGGCCGCCGGTGCGAGAGGCACGCGGCGGCCAGTCCGTCTTCGCTGGCTACAGGTGAGCGGCGGCCCCGCATGCGAGACCGCGCGCTTGGCGCGGCTTACGCCTCGCCCGCAGCCTCTGAAGCACGGGGAAACAGGCGACCCTGCGTTTCGCCGCGCAGGAACACGCGGAAGGCCGACCAGATCTGGTGGCGTGGGGCAGTGTCGGCGTGATAGGCCACAACCAGTTCGGGATAGTGTGAAATCGGCATCCTCATTACTCCTTCAGTCGGGGCCTCAATCTTGCTGACAGGGCATATGGGGTAAGTTATACACTGAATCCAATTCCGAATATTCACCCTAACGATGAATTTGTTTCACCTATGAGACCGCGCCTCGACCTTCGTCATCTCGAACTTCTGCAAGCCATCGCCAACGAAAGCACGCTTGCCGACGCGGCGCGCGCATTGCGCGTCACCCCGTCCGCCCTCAGCCACCGGATCCGCGAGGCGGAACGCCGGCTCGACATCACACTATTCGAAAAGCGAGGCCGCATCCTCAGATCGACACCCGCAGCCGATATTCTGACCGATGCCTCGCGGCGCCTTCTGTCGGATCTTGCGCAGGCCGAAACGCTCGCGATCGGCTCCGCCAAGGGCGTGCACCACGTCGTTCACCTGACCGTTGCGGTCTACAACGCCTTCCACTGGCTGCCCGATTTCCTGTCTGAGTTCCGCGAAACCCATCCCGATATCGAGATCGAGGTCGACGCCAACGCCGTACTTTCCCCCTTCGAGGCGCTTCTGGAAGACAGCATCGACATCGTCCTTACCCCCGGCACAATCTTCCCCGGCTCGGCCACCGCCGTGCCGCTTTTCGAGGACGAACTCGCCGCCATGTCCGCGCCCACCCACGCTTTCGCCGGGCGCGATTTCGTGTCGGCAGAGGATTTCGAAAGCGAAACCTATTTCACCTATTCCTTCGTCCGCCAGCCCGGCTTCGAGGGCGAACGTGTGTGGGACGGCCGCGCCTATCCGGCGCGCGAGGTGCGCGTGGGCTCGATCGAAGCGATTTGCGAACTGATCAAGGCCGAACAGGGGGTGTCGATCCTGAGCCGCTGGGCGCTCTGGCCCTATCTTCAATGGTCGAGCATCCGGGCCACCCAGGTCACCGAAGACGGGCTGCCGATCCAGTGGAACGCCGTCCTGCGCGCCACCTCGGGTCGAAAAAGCCCTGAACGGCGCACCGCCGAAGCGCTTCAGGCCTGGTTCCAGCGCCAAAACACGGGATTGCCCCTGCCCGCGGGCGCGCATAGGTAAGCGCCAGATTTCAGGCAGACCCGCGGACAGGACAGACCCTCATGGCCAGCTACCAGTACGTTTATCACATGGATGGCGTTTCCAAGACCTATCCGGGCGGCAAGAAGACCTTCGAGAATATCCGCCTGTCCTTCCTTCCCGGCGTGAAGATCGGCGTCGTGGGCGTGAACGGCGCGGGGAAATCGACACTGCTGCGGATCATGGCCGGGATCGACACCGATTTCACCGGCGAGGCCTGGGCGGCGCAGGGCGCGCATGTGGGCTATCTTCCGCAGGAGCCCGAGCTTGACGAAAGCCTCGACGTGCGCGGCAACGTGATGCTGGGCGTGGCCGGAAAGAAGGCCAAGCTCGACCGGTTCAACGAACTCGCCATGAACTATTCCGACGAAACGGCGGACGAGATGGCGCGTCTGCAGGACGAGATCGACAGCGAGAACCTGTGGGATCTCGACAGCCAGATCGACGTGGCGATGGAAGCGTTGCGCTGCCCGCCCGACGAGGCTGATGTCTCCACGCTCTCGGGCGGCGAACGGCGCCGCGTGGCGCTCTGCAAGCTTCTCCTGGAAGCGCCCGACATGCTTCTTCTCGACGAACCGACGAACCACCTCGACGCCGAGACGATCGCATGGCTGCAGCAGCACCTGATCGACTACAAGGGCACCTGCCTGATCGTCACCCACGACCGTTATTTTCTGGACGACATCACCGGATGGATCCTCGAACTCGACCGCGGGCGGGGCATTCCCTACGAGGGCAACTATTCCGCCTGGCTCGAACAGAAGGCCAAGCGGCTTGCGCAGGAGGCGCGCGAGGACAAGTCGAAGCAGAAAACGCTGGAACGCGAGCTTGAATGGATGCGCCAGGGCGCCAAGGCACGCCAGTCGAAACAGAAGGCCCGGATCGACCGTTACAACGAACTGGCCGAGCAGTCGGAGCGCGAAAAGATCACGCGCGCCCAGATCGTGATCCCGAACGGCCCGCGCCTCGGATCAAAGGTAATCGAGGTCGAGGGGCTCGCCAAACATCTTGGCGACAAGCAACTGATCGAGGGCCTGTCCTTCTCGCTCCCCCCCGGTGGCATCGTCGGGGTAATCGGGCCGAACGGCGCGGGCAAGACCACGCTGTTCCGGATGCTGACGGGGCAGGAGACTCCCGACACCGGCACCATCGAATACGGCGATACGGTGAAGCTCGCCTATGTCGACCAGTCGCGAGACGCGCTCGACGCGAACAAGACCGTCTGGGAAGAGATCTCGGGCGGGGCCGAGGTGATCGAACTGGGCGACGCGCAGATGAACTCCCGCGCCTATTGCGGGGCGTTCAACTTCAAGGGCGGCGACCAGCAGAAGAAGGTGGGGCTGCTGTCGGGCGGCGAACGCAACCGCGTGCACATGGCCAAGCTCCTGAAATCCGGCGGCAACGTCCTGCTGCTCGACGAACCGACGAACGACCTCGACGTGGAAACACTCCGCGCACTGGAAGACGCGCTGGTGGATTTCGCGGGCTGCGCGGTCGTGATCTCCCACGACCGGTTCTTCCTCGATCGGATCTGCACCCACATCCTCGCCTTCGAGGGCGAGGCCCATGTGGAATGGTTCGAAGGCAACTTCGAGGATTACGAGGAAGACAAGAAGCGCCGGCTGGGCCCGGATGCGGTGGAGCCGAAGCGGATCAAGTACAAGAAGTTCGCGCGGTAGGGTGGGCTTCTTGTAATTTGCGGTTGGGTTCGACGCGTGGATCACGGCAATCGTAGGATGGGTGCTCGCACCCATCATGCCGCAACCACCCCGGCAACCCTGCCCGACCGGAAGATGGGTGAAGATCACCCATCCTACTCTCCGAAGGCACCTTCGGCCAGCAGATCCGTCCATTCGGGATCGACCCGGCCCGCGCGGATATCCCGATGGATCGACGAATAGGGCCACTCGGCCGCACGCGCGGCATGGCCGTGCTTCACTGGATTGAGCCAGCAATACCGCACATGCGCCTGGTGATCCGCTTCATCCCGGATGCAATGCTCCCAAAAGCGGCGTTGCCAAATTCCGAGTTCGCCTTTCCGGCGCTTTGACGCTGATCGGTGGAAACCACCCACCCGACGCGACACCGCCTGCGAGAACCGCGCCTTGATGATCCGCCACCGCATTGAGAAATCCGCGTCGCCCTCCGGCAAGGTCCAGACCGCGTGAAGATGATCCGGCAGCACGACGAAGGCATCGCACCGGAACGGCCTTTCGGCCTTCGTCTGTGCATAGACCGCGCGAAGGGCGTCAACATGATCGACAAGCGTCGTTTGCGACCGATCTTCAAGTGCTACGGTGAAGAAATAGGCCCCTCCCGGAATCCGTGCGCGGCGATAGTCCGTCATCGCCGCAGGTTGCGCGAGCTTGGTTAACCAACCGTCAAAATCCCAACCCACATCCCCACCGCAAACACCGTATGCGCCAGAAGCCCCATCGCCCGCGCCTTCCCCGGCGAGGGTGTCTTCGACGCCGCCCAGCCGAGGCCCATGCCGGGCTGCAGGAGGAACCAGCCCGCCGCGATGGTCAGGATCGAGAACGCCCAGACCGGCAGGAAGGACGGATTATCAAGCCAGGCCTGCCCCGCCAGCAGGATGAAGATCACGCCGTAGATCACGCCCACCCCGTAATGCAGCGCCCAGCCGAGCGCCAGTTCGCCCTCCACCAGATCCGCCTTGCCGATATCGTCGTGAAACACCCGGCCGCGCGGGATATGGCCGAGCCATCGGCCCGGCATCGCCCAGTTCGGCGCAGGCGCCACGTTCAGCCGTGCAAGCAGCCAAGCCCAGAGATCCATCGCCACCGTGCCCAGGAGCCCCATCAGTACCCCGGTTGCCAAACCGCTCATTCCCCGCCCTCCCTCAGACCGGCGCCACGCTAGCCGTTGCGGGGATGGGCGTCCACAGGGGCCGCGCTCTACCACGACGACACGGCATTCCGGGCCGCGCGGGTGCCGGGAAATCGAGGCCCCGATCAGCCCGGGCTGCATGACCGAACGCCCGTTCCCGGCACGTCCGCGCCCCTTGGTTTCGGCAGGATTCCGCGCAGCGCCAGAGAGGTTAACGCACCGCCCGCACATCGGATTTCCTTGAAAATTCCGCCCTCTTCTGCCATATAGGGCCCGCTACTCTTCTACTCGACTACTGTCTCCCTTACCGGCCTCAGTCTCGATCTAGACGACGACGCCAGGCCGCCGCATGCCGCGGGCGGTAAGACACGAAGGAGACATACGGATGGCCTCTGGCACCGTAAAATGGTTCAACACGACCAAGGGTTATGGCTTCATCGCCCCTGACGAAGGCGGGAAGGACGTTTTCGTTCACATCTCGGCCGTCGAACGGTCTGGCCTGACCGGCCTCGCAGACGATCAGAAGGTGACTTACGACCTCGAGACCGGGCGCGACGGCCGTCAGAACGCCACGAATATTTCCCTGGCCTGACGCACGAAAAAAGGAGGGGCAAGATGCCCCTCCTTCCCCGACCGGTCTTTGTGTGCTCCGCGTTATCGCCTGACCGGCTCGAACCGCGACCGGGCAGTCCGGTCTTCCACAGCGTATTTCCTGCGGTGGCGGCGGTTCGTTTCAATATTCATCGCCATTTTCAGCGTAAAAACGTTCATCTCAAATCACCTTTGTCGAAATGCGAGGTGTGTAGGGTTCAGATCCCGACCGCCAGCATGAGGCGGCCGAAGAAGCCTGCATTGGCGCGCCGCTCTTCGATCAGCGCACGGCGATAGATCTCTCTGCGGGCGATGCTGCGGGTGTCGGTCTTGGTGCAGGTGGCGTAGATTTGCATGGTCTCTCTCCGATCTCTTGCCCGTACGTTAGGCGATCGGCGGTTTCGCATCTGTGACCAATGCCACAGTTTGGACATATTCTTGCGGCGCCTATGAAAATGGTTCTTAACTACCTGTAATAAATATATTTTTTATGCGGTTATTGCGCTATGCCGCCAAGGAAAGGCCCGAAAAAATCAACATCGCGCGCCTCTGTCGGGCCCGGATTGACCTGATTCCCTCGACAACTCGCTGCCCCGGATGCCCGGGGCAGCGCAGTCAGTTCCATCAGGCGGCGAGATCGGTGGCTGCGTGCTCCACCCAGGTCAGCCCGGGCCGATAGCGCGCATCGACACGGCCATCCTGCAAGGCAAAGAGATGCAGCCAGCCGTTGTCGAACAGCGCCCGCACCTCGGGATGCCGCTCCAGCACGTCGAGGATCGCCTCCCGCGGGGCCTCGATCATCACCGAAAGCCGCAGGGGATCGTGCTGAAGCGCTGCCCCGTCATGCACAGCCTGCCAGGGCAGGCCGGGGCGCAGGCGCCCGCCATTGCCCTCGATCACGCCGATCCCGCCCACCACGTTGTGGATCAGCTTGTTGCCGCCACCGAACACCTCCGGCGCCACCGAGGAGCCGTAGTATTGCAGGCTGATCCAGCTTGCGACGACGACCGGCGCGGTCAGGATCAGTTCAAGCGTGCCGAACCCCTCATCGGCCTGCCAATCATAGCTGTGAAGGAAGGCCCGCCCGCCAAGATCCCGACCCGCCGTCGCCCGGCGTGGTGCGGCGACGAAGGCGGCGCAGCCCGCCAGCCCCCATTCGGGCCGCACCTCGGCCCAGTTGAGTGCGCGAGCGGCCACCGTTTCCGCCGTCGCGCCAGGCAGCGTCGCGGCCCGTTCGGCACGCGCGATGCGGCCCGCGGTTTTCAGCCAGCCCCGGATCGTCGCGAGATCCCCGGCCACGCCCTCCGTCAGCCCGTCGTCATACACCGTGATTTCGTCGGTCGTGGTGTCGTGCAGGCCAGCCGCGAACACCGTGTCATCGGGGAGCGAGATACCGCGTTCGGCCAGCCCAGCCCGCGCCTCTGGATCGTTCATAAGAACAGCAAGAAGCCGCGCGGAAACCTCGCCGGTATAGCCCCCGCAGGCGCCGCAGTGATACGCGCTTTCATGGGGGTTGTTCGTGACCTGCCCACCATGGCCGAGAAGCAGCACGACCTTTCCATGCCCGTCCCTTAGGCTCATCGCCTTCAAAACGGCGGCCGCCGTGTCGGCCTTCGCCTCTGCCGACAGACCACCCGCCACTTGCGGCAAGGGATCGGGTTTCGCCGGCGCGCCGCCCTGGCCCAGCGCATCCTTGACTAGTTTGCCGGCATAGAAGGGCCCCGCCGCCTCGACGAAGGCGAAGGACGACACCGCCGCCTGCCGGAACCGGCCCCAGGCCCGCACCGCCCGCGCGGCGATCCGCACTTCCTGTTCTGTGGCGTCGTCGGCATGGCTCGTGGTCTCCACACCCGGGGTCAGCAGCACCGGAAGATGCGCTTCCACCACGTCCGACCCATGTGCCTTGTGCGCCAGCGGCAGGCCGAAGAACCCGGCAAAGCCGATCGTTTCGATCGACGGATCGATGCTTTCAAGCGCCCGCCGGAACACCTCTGACCGGACGTCGATGCAGAAGGCCGCCTGCAGGAAGGGCCGCTCGCCCCCCGGCATCGTGCCGTCGAGCGCCGCCGTCAGCCCCCGCTGATGCGCCCGGTCGGCCGCATCCTGAAGGATAGCCAGCGTGATCTGCGCCTGGCTGGGCACCAAAGGGTCGGCATGGCGGGCGACGGTCTCGGCCCAGGCTTCCGCAATCTCGGGCACATGGGCCAGAAGCGCCTCTTCCCAGATCAGCCGGATGGCGAGGAGATCGGCAAGCGTCCGGTCCGTCCCGCCCGCGAGTTCCGCCTGCCAGAGAAGCCAGCGCCCATGCTGCGCCCAGCCGGCGAGGTCGATGTAAAGCCGGTGAAACGCTGTTTCCGCCGCCTCGTCGACAATCCCAAGCGCTTCTGCCGCCCTGAGGATCGCGCGCTCCGAAGTATCGGGGGCGGCGGCCACATGGGCGCAGAAACCTTTGAGCCCCGCGATTTCAGGCGTCAGGTCATTGACGGCCCAGGCCCGCCATGCCGCGAACGCCTCGGCCCCCGGCGCGGGCGACCAAAGGGCCTGGCCCCGGTCGAACTGCCCCGCCGCCCAAAGGCCGATCGTCTTCTCGATGACCGAGGGCCAGTCGGTGCCCGTGGCCTGTGCTGCAAGATCGGCCACGGTGGGCAAGGGCGCAGCGTCCGCATCGATTGTGTCCAGGGCGGCCTTGAGTGCGGCCACATCCGCGGGCGTGCCCGACGCTGATGCCGCATCGAGCGCCGCCGCCAGATCCGCATCGGTGATTTTCCCCGAAGCGATCGCCGCGGCATAGTCCGCCGCGCTTTGCGTCAGCCGGATCCCCGCAACCCGTGCGAGCCGTGCAGAAGCGGTTGCAAGATCCTCGCCCGTCTGCCCGAGGAAGGGGTTCACCGCGACCGTGGCGTCCAGCGGGAAGGCGGGCGGGATCGCGCGCGCCGCCGCCTCGGCAGCTTTCAGGACATCGGTCATCCGGGCCGGGGCGATCTGGGAATGCTTGAGAAACATGTCGGTCTCCATGGATCAGGTCGATTTCGCCGAGCGGAAGCCGCCAATGGCACGGTCGAGAAGCGCGTTGAGGTAAAGGCCGTTCGCAAGGTGCACCCTCAGCCCCGCGGTCGCAGGATGATGCGCCCAGAGCGGGAAGAGCGCCTGTGCGAAGGCCACGAGGCCGAAGGAGGCCACCGCCAGCACGATCAGCGCCCATTCGAGTGGCCAGGGCAGCGGGGCGGCGGGAAGCCAGAGGCCCCAGATCGCATCCGCCCCCGCCTGGAAGGCGAAATAGGCCATTGCAGTGCCGAGCGCGGCCAGTGCCGTCCGCTTCGTCAGTTCTGCGGGCGCCATGTCGGCGAGTCCCTGCGCCACAAGATAGGCGACACCGAAGATCAGGATGCCGCCCAGCGCCAGCGCCTGTGCCGTCTTGGGCCCGAAGACGAGGGTGAAGAGCGTCGCGATCCCTGCATAAAGCACGAGCGCGAGGCCGAAGGATTTCAGAACTGCGCCAAGTCGCGGCACCGCGACCGGCCCCGGCCGCCGGAGCGCCGCAACCGCCGTAACGGCGCCGCCCGAGGACAGGAAGGCATGCGCCTTGTAAAGCGAATGCGCCACGATATGGAGAAGCGCCAGCGCCCAGAGCCCCAGCCCGCATTGCAGCAGCATGAAACCCATCTGCGACACGGTCGACCAGGCAAGAGCTGTCTTCACCGCACTTTGCGTCAGCATCACCGCCGCCCCGAACAGCGCCGTCAGCCCGCCCAGCATCACGAGCGCGGCCATGGCGCCAGGGCTTTGTGCCACGAGGCCCGAGGCGGCAATCAGAAGCACGCCACCTGAATTGATGATCCCGGCGTGAAGCAGGGCGGATACCGGCGTCGGCGCCTCCATCACTTCGGTCAGCCAGCCGTGCAGCGGGAAGGCTGCCGTCTTGAGCGCCGCGGCAAGTACGATCAGCACCACGGCCACGTTCCCGGCCAGCCCGAGGCCGCCGGCTTCGGCGCTCGCGGCAAGCCCGGCCAGGTCCAGCGTTCCGAAGGCCCCGTAAAGAAGCGCTGCCGCCCCGAACAGCGCCACGTCACCCCCGTGCCATACCAGAGCGAATTTCGTGGCGGCGCGCTGCGCCTCCGGCCGATCGGGATAGAACAGAAGAAGCCGCTTCAGCCCCAGCCCCACCAGAACCGCCGCAACGGCGACGACGCCAAGACCCGCGGCCTGAACGAAGACCAGAACCGCCGCCAGCGTCGCCAGCATCAGCCCGTGAAACGCGCCCTCCCGCTCTTCCCCGTCAAGGTAGGTCCGGCTGTAGCGCATCACGACCCAGCCGATGAAAGCTACAAGAAGCGCCATGGTGACGCTCACCGCATCGGCCCTTAGAATCGCGCCGCCGAGCACCAGCACGCCGGGCCCGTGGAGAAGGAGTTGCAGCGCCCCGCCCGCCGCCAGTGCAAGCGCGCCAAGCGCGGCGTATTCCGACAAGTTGGTCGGGGCGCCCGGGCGACGGCCCGGCGTGCTGAATGCAAGCACGGCCACTGCCAGCAGAACCAGTGGGGCAAGGAAAGACAGAGAGACGGCAGAGGCCATGAGATGCTCCATTCTCGAAACTGGGGGAGCAAATAGGGGTTGGTATACATAAAGAAAATTACATATTATTTCTACAATCGTTCTATTATGCCGAATTATGTCCGCCCTTAACCTGCATCATCTCAGGCTGTTTCGCGCTGTCGCCCGCGACGGCACGCTCACCGGCGCGGCACGGGCGCTCAATATCTCCCAATCGGCGGTCTCGACCCAGATCAAGGCGCTCGAGGCCTCGCTTGGCCATGCGCTTTTCCAGCGCAGCGGGCGCAACCTCGTGCTGACCGAGGCGGGGCGCATCGCACTCGATCATGCCGAAGAGATCTTTCGCGCCGCCGAGGATCTGACCGCCACGCTGAAAACCGCGGGCGGGGCACGGCAGGCGCTTCGCATCGGCGCGCTCGCCACCCTGTCGCGCAACTTCCAGATGGCGTTTCTCGACCCGGTCATAGGGCGCGAGGATGTGGAGATCGTGCTCCGCTCCGGCCCGCAGGAGGCGCTCTTGAGGGGGTTGGAAGCGATGTCCCTCGACGTCGTACTGACAAACCTCGTCCCGGCGCGCGATGCCTCCAGCCCCTATCTCGTCCACCGCCTCGCGGAACAGCCCGTCAGCCTGATCGGCACTCCGACACGGCAGACGGACGGCGACATCGCGGCCCTTCTTGCCGCCCACCCCCTGATCCTGCCGGCGCTCGAAACCTCGCTGCGCGCAGGGTTCGATGCGCTGATCGAGCGGCTCGGCCTCGTCCCGCGCGTGGCGGCAGAGGCCGATGACATGGCGATGATGCGGCTTCTAGCGCGTGCCGATGCGGGCGTCGCGGTCATTCCGCCCATCGTCGTGCAGGATGAACTTGCGGCGGGAACCCTGACAGAACTCGCCCGGCTCGACGAGATCAGCGAAGTCTTCTATGCCGTCGCGATCCAGCGGAGGTTTCCAAACCCGCTTCTTGCCGAAATCCTCGAGGCACAGGCCACGTCCGGCTGACGCGCGCTTACCCCGCGCTGTGCCGCCGACGCACCGTTCCAGGCCGGCCAACGAGGCTCAGCCGGCTGTCGTTCCGCGCCTTTTCCGAGACGATCTTGCCCTTAGAGACGACCGCAAGCCGGTCGCAGCGCAGCCGCAGCGCCTCCACCGGATCGCCGGCATCGAGAATCACGAAGGACGCCGTCTTGCCTTCCGCCAGCCCGTAACCGTCGAGATGCAGGATCGCCGCGTTCACCTCCGTCACCATCTCGAAACATCGCCGCATCTCTTCCGGTGAGGTCATCTGCGCCACGTGAAGCCCCATGAAGGCCACGTCCAGCATGTCGCCCGTTCCGAGGCTGTACCACGGATCGCGCACACAATCCTGGCCCCAGCCCACGGCGATGCCCTGGGCCTGCATCTCCTTCACGCGGGTCAGGCCACGGCGCTTCGGGTAGGTGTCGTGCCGCCCCTGCAGCACGATGTTGATCAAGGGGTTCGGGATCGCCGAAATCTGTGCCTCGGCCATCAGCGGCAGAAGCTTCGAGACATAGTAATTGTCCATCGAATGCATCGAGGTCAGGTGCGATCCCGCCACCCGGCCTTCCAGCCCCAGCCGCTGCGTCTCATAGGCCAGCGCCTCGATGTGCCGGCTCATCGGGTCGTCGGTTTCATCGCAATGCATGTCGACGAGAAGCCCGCGCTCCGCGGCCATTTCGCACAGCGCGCGAACAGAGGCGCGGCCCTCCTCCATCGTCCGTTCGAAATGCGGGATCCCACCCACCACGTCGACGCCCATGTCGAGCGCGCGGCGCACGTTCTCCGCCCCCGTCTTCGACCGGAAGAAGCCGTCCTGCGGGAAGGCGACAAGCTGCAGGTCGAGATAGGGTTTTACCCGCTCACGCACCTCAAGCATCGCGGTCACGGTGTTCAGGTGATCGGGCGTCGTATCCACGTGGCTGCGGATCGCCAGAAGACCCAGCGACACCGCCCAGTCGCAATAGGTCAGCGCGCGGTCCACCATCTCCTCTACAGTCGCGATCTCGCGCAATTCACCCCAGAGGTCGATCCCTTCCAGAAGCGTGCCGGAGGCGTTGATCCGCGGCGTGCCATAACTCAGCGTCGCATCCATGTGGAAATGCGGGTCGACGAAGGGCGGGCTGACGAGGTCGCCCGCGGCATCGATCACCCGGCCCGCACTCGATCCCGACAGATCCCCGATCGCCGCGATCGTCGTCCCCTTCGTGCCGATATCGGCCACCCGCCCGTCCGGAAGGGTGCCGCCGGTTACGAGAATATCGAATTCCGCCATCAGCGTTCTCCGCGGTTGTAGGGGACCATCAGCGCCTCGGGCACCTCAGCGCGCCGCGACATCAGGATCAGTGCGAGGATCGACAGCACGTAAGGCACCATCAGGAAGATCTGGTAGGGGACGAGCGCGCCGAGGGGCGTCTGCTGCATCCGGATCTGCAGCGCGTCGAAGGCCGCGAAAAGAAGCGCGCCCAGAAGCGCCTTGCCCGGCCGCCACGCCCCGAAGACGACCAGCGCGATACAGATCCAGCCGCGCCCGTTCACCATTTCGAAGAAGAACGACGAAAAGGCTGACATCGTCAGGAATGCACCGCCCACCGCCATCAGGCCCGACCCCACGATCACCGCGCCCATGCGGATCGCGGTGACCGACAAGCCCTGCGCCTCGACGGCAGAGGGGTTTTCGCCCACCGCCCGCAGCGCGAGGCCGACAGGGGTGCGGTAGAGTACAACCGCAACGATACCGGCCGTCGCGAGCGCGAGGTAGGTCAGCGGCGTCTGGGAAAACAGCGCTTCGCCAAGAAACGGCAGATCCGACAGCACGGGGATGTCGACCGGCTGAAACGGCTCGATCCGGGGCGGGCTCGTCACCTCCGGCAGCGCAATCCGGTAGGCGTAGTATGCCGTCGAGGTCGCCAGAAGCGTCACGCCCAGCCCCACCACATGCTGCGACAGGCCCAGGGGCACACTCAGCGTCGCGTGCAGAAGGCCGAACGCCATGCCTGACAGCATCGCGATCACCACCCCGGGCCAGAGCCCGAAGCCGGCATAGACGGCCATCCATCCCGCGAAGGCCCCGATGACCATGATCCCTTCGATCCCGAGGTTCAGAACGCCCGCCCGTTCGCAGATCAGTTCCCCCATCGTGGCAAATATCAGGGGCGAGGCGATGCGAAGAACAGCGCCCCAGAAACTGGCGGACAGAAGGATATCGACGATTTCCAACGCCCTACCCCCGCACGATCCGGAAATTCGTAAGAAGGATCGCGAGCACCATGAACAGAAGCGCCGTGGCAAGCGCCATGTCCGCGATATAGGTCGGCACTTCCGCCGCGCGGCTCATGCTGTCGGTGCCCACGAAAACGCCCGCGACGAAGATCGCCGACACGACCACGCCCAGGGGGTGCAGAAGCGCCAGCATGGCCACGATGATCCCGGTGTAGCCAAAGCCCGGCGACAGATCGAGCGTGAGGTTCCCTTTCAGCCCCGCGACCTCGGAATAGCCCGCAAGCGCCGCTAGCCCGCCCGACAGAAGCGCGGTTTTCAAGAGAACGGCCCGGATCGGAATGCCCGCGAACCGCGCCGCGTTGGGATTGAGGCCCACCGCCCTGATCTCGAACCCGAGCGTCGTGCGCGATTGCAGGATCCAGACGAGCACTGCCGCGATCAGGCCCAGCGCGAAGCCCCAGTGGAGCCGCAGCCCCTCGACAATGCGCGGCAGGCGCATATCGCGGTCGAGCGCCTCGGATTTCGGCCACCCCATGCCCATCGGATCCTTCAACGGCCCCTCAAGCAGCATCGAGATGAAAAGCAGCATAATGAAGTTGAAAAGCAGCGTGGTGACAACCTCGTCCACCCCGAGCCGCACCTTCAGGATCACTGGCACGAGCAGCATGAGTGCCCCTGCGATCACCGCGCCGACGCCCATGATCGGGATCGCCACGGGCCCCGACAGCCCCAGTTTCGTTCCGATCAGCACGGTAACGAGTGCGCCTGCGTAAAGCTGCGCCTCCGCCCCGATATTCCAGAGCTTCGCGCGAAACGCCACCGCGACGGCAAGACCGGTGAAGATCAGCGGCGTCGCCCGGTTCAGCGTTTCCAACAGCGCGAATTTCGATCCCGCAGCGCCTTTCAGGATCAGCCCGAGCGTGGCGAAGGGGTTGGCGCCGGCCAGCATCGCCAGAAGCGAGGCCACCACCACCGTTCCGGCCAGCGCCAGCGCCGGAAGCCCCAGCGTGCGGGCCATGGTACGGGAGGCGACGGGTTCAAGCCGCATCGTCGAACCCCTGCCCGGCCATCAGCGCCCCAAGCTCCCCTTGAGTTTTCGTGCCGCGGGCGAAGCCCGGCGACAGACGCCCCTCCGACATCACGTGCACGACATCCGACAGCGCCAGGATCTCGTCCAGGTCTTCCGAGATCAGCAGGATCGCCGCGCCCTCGCCGCGCGCCTCGATCAGCCGCTCCTGCACATAGGTCAGCGCGCCGATATCAAGGCCGCGCACAGGCTGGTTCGCAAGGATGATCCTCGGCCCCGCCTCCATCACGCGGCCCAGGATCAGCTTTTGCATGTTCCCCCCGGACAGAAGCCTGATCCGGGTCTCCGGCCCCGGGCAGCGAACGTCGTAGCGTGCGATGATCGCTTCCGCTCGCCGCCGCGCCTCGGCCCAATCCATCAGGCCCGACCGGCTTTGCGGGGCCGTCTTGTAACTTTCGAGCACGGCGTTTTCGGTCAGCGACAGATCGGCGATCGAACCCACCGCGTGCCGGTCTTCCGGGATCCGCCCCACGCCAGCGTCAAGCGCGGCGCGCGGCGACCACGCTGTAACGGGCTTGCCGTAAAGCCTGATCTCGCCGGAGGCGGGCACAGCCAAACCGCCCACCAGATCGGCAAGCATCGCCTGCCCGTTGCCGGAAACGCCGGCAATTCCAGTGATCTGGCGGCTTCTGAGTTCGAGGGTGACGCCGCTCAACCCGACGCGCCGCCCCTCCGGCGGCAGGCTTACATCGCGCAGCTCAAGATAAGCCTCGCCCGGCGCCGCCGCGGGCGCTTTCGGCAGCGCCACCTCGGCGCCCACCATCATCTCCGCGAGTTGGCGTTCGTTGGTGTCTGTCGTCGCGACCTCGCCCACTAGCTTGCCGTGCCTAAGCACGACCACACGCTTCGAAATCGCCATCACCTCGTGCAGCTTGTGCGAAATGAAGATCACCGAAAGGCCCTTGCCCACGGCGGTCTTCAGCGTCTCGAACAGCGCCTGCGCCTCCTGCGGCGTCAGCACGGCGGTCGGTTCGTCGAGGATCAGGATCCGCGCGTCGCGATACAGCGCCTTCAGGATCTCCACCCTCTGCCGTTCGCCCACCGACAGCGCCTTGATCTTCGCATCGAGATGCACCGCCAGCCCGAATTCCCGCGAAAGCCGTTCCAGCCGCGCCCGCCCAGCCGTGCGGTCAAGCGTCGGCCGCCAGAGCGGCACGGTGCCGAGCAGCACGTTTTCCAGCACCGTCATGTTCTCGGCCAGGGTGAAGTGCTGGTGCACCATGCCGACGCCCGCCTTCAGCGCGGCCCCGGGGGCACCGGGCGGCAGGTCTTCGCCATAGACCTCTACTTTGCCCTCGTCGGCCGTATAATGGCCGAAGAGGATGTTCATCAAGGTCGTCTTACCCGCGCCGTTTTCCCCAAGTAAAGCAAGCACTTCGCCCTCGTGGAGGGCGAAGCTTATGCTGTCGTTCGCGGTCAGCCGGCCGAACCGCTTGGTGATGCCGGTCAGCTTCAGCGCAACGCCCGGGGGCGCAAGGGAAGGCATCAGGACGAGGTGGGCTCTTCGTCGTTCACCTCGACCACGAAGTCGCCGGCCTTTATCGCCGCCTCACGTTCGGCCACCAGCGCCATGGCCGCGTCGGGCACCTTGCCCTCGAATGTGCCCAGGGGCGCCAGGGAACAGCCGCCTTCCTTCATATAGCTGTAGACGCCGTAATTCGCGGCCTCGAAATCCCCCGCAATCACGCGCGCAAGCGCGGCCTGAAGCGTCGGCTCGAAATGCCAGAGCGCGGAGGCGACGACCGTTTCGGGATAATCGGCCTGGGTGTCGATCACGTTGCCGATCGCCAGAACGCCGCGTTCCTGTGCCGCGTCCGACACGCCGAAGCGTTCAGCATAAAGCATATCCGCCCCATTCTCGATCATCGCGAACGCGGTTTCCTTGGCCTTCGGCGGGTCGAACCAAGAGCCGATGAAGCTGACCTGGAAGGTCGCGTCGCTCCGCATTTCGCGCACGCCCGCCATGAAGGCATGCATCAGCCGGTTCACTTCCGGGATCGGGAAGCCGCCGACCATCCCGATATTGCCCGTTTCGGTCATCGCACCGGCGATGATCCCGGTCAGATAGGACGCATCCTGAATGTAGTTGTCGAAGACCGCGAGGTTCGGATAGGCGGGATCATCCAGGAAGGACGAGCCCAACAAAAACGCCGTCTCGGGATAGTCGAGCACAACCTCGCGCGCCTCCTGCTCCACCCCGAAGATCTCACCGATGATCAGCTTGACGCCCTGTTCGGCATATTCACGCATAACCCGCGGGTAATCGGTGTTCGCGGTATTCTCGGTGAATGTATAAGTGATCTGGCCTGCCGCCTTCGCCGCTTCGGCGGCCACGTGGATGCGGCTGACCCACTGCTGCTCCACAGGGACGGTATAGATGCCGGCCACGCTGATCGGGTCCTGCGCGAGAAGCCGGCCGGGCGCGAGCCCAAGGCCCGCCGCGGCGGCGAAACCGCCTGCGCCCTGAAGAAGGTGACGCCGGTTGAGGTCGGCAGCGTGGAGTGGTCGTTTGGTCATGGGTACCCCCTGGTTCGAGCATTCTGGTTCTCTCGTTTACCGATCTTCGCCGGCGGAAGAGAACAGGGGGACAGTGGCACGGTCCGGCGGCGTTGAGAAGCGTGCTGTTTATTTGTGCAGGGCCGGCGCAACCTCCCGATAATCGGGCGGTTTCGATCAGCGGCCCAGCCTGCCCTTTAGGCGCTGCATCAGCGCAAGCACGCCTTTGGGCCCCGGCAGCCCGCCTTCGGCAAGCCTGTCGACGATCACCTCCGGCGGGCAGGGTCGCCCCGTCACAGGGTCGAGGTAGCGCGGATATTCGATCAGCGCGGCATGGGCGAGTGCGGCCAGCGAGGGCCGCGCCGTGCGCCGCGCCGGCACCGTCCCGATATCGTCGGTCAGCCCCCAGCCGGCGTAGAAAGGTGCCCCCGTCACCGTCACCGGAAGCCCACGCAGCAAAGCCTCAAACCCCAGAAGCGAAGTCATCGTCCAGACTTCATCCACCTCTGCGAGGGCCGCCGCGGCATCCACCTCGCCCAGCACGATATCGGCGTTGGCTGCTGCCACCGCCCCCTCGCGATATCCCGCCAGAACATCCGGATGCGGCTTGTAGATCACGACGGCCCCGGGGTTCCGCTCCCGTACCAGCGCCAGAAGCACATCGTTCCGCCGCACCTCGCCGCCCGCCGTCACGAGGCTCGCGTCATCCTCCACCTGTCCGGGCACGAGGATATGGCGACCTTCCGGCAGGTCGGGCATCGCACCGCCGGTGTTGTATTTCGTGACCCCGGTTTCACGGATCCGCGCGATCAGGGCCTCGGCCCGGCCAAGCGCCCGCGGCTCAAGCGCCGCGGCTTCCGCAATCAGGCGCTCCAGCCGGCTCTCCGAGCGCGGATCATAATAGATCCCAAGATCATCAAGCACGAGGGACGCGGGCGGCGTGAGCGCAGCACCCAGCCCGCGGGAACGCAGAAAACCGTCTTCGACCCGCACCACGGTCTCGCCCGGGGTCGCGTGCCGGGCCCAAACCATCACGCGCCGCCCGATCGCGGCATCGGCTCCGTGGATCACGGGCTGTACCCGCCCGAAGAACGCATCGAGGTGCGGCCGCTTCCAGCGCGACATACCGCGCGCGACCCAGCCTTGCCGATCCTCTCGCCAGGCGCGCGCCTCGGCGTCGAGCGCGCGCAGAACATCCTCAACCTCGCACAACCGGTCTCGGAACGGATCGTACCAGGCGGGGTAAAGGATCATCGCGCCCGCAAAAAGCTGCGCCCGCGACAGGGGCCGCCCCCGGCGCGGCAGGGGCCCCCGGTCCTCCGTCAGGCCCCAACCCGCGTAGAAGGGCGTGCCGAAGACCCGCGGCCGGTGCCCATGAAAAATCGCCTCAAATCCAAGCCCCGACGACACGGTATAGACGGCCACCGCGCCCTCCATCAGCCGTGCGGGGCTGACCGGCGCGGTGATCAGGTGATCGCCCTCGTGAAGATCGCCCTCGCCCAGATGCCCGGGACGGTGGCCGCCCGTGGTTTCGGGATGCGCCTTCACCACCATGGGCAGGCCGGGATGAGACAGTCGCGCCTCGACGAGCATGTCCTGAAACGTGGCCCGCGTGGCGCCGCTCGCGCGCACCGCGGCATCGCCCTCGGTCTGGTCGATGACAAGCACGTAAGGCGCGTCGGGCACCGCCTCCGCCGGATCGGTGGCCGCGAATTTCGACAGATGCCGCGCCACCATCCATGCCGCGGCATCCCGTGCCCGGTCGAGAAGGTTCGTCTGGTCAAGAGGATGGGTGGCCAGAAGGGTTTCGAGGTCCGACGGCGCCGAGGCATCGAAATGCACACCGCTCCGGTCGATCAGAAGCCCCATCGAGGGCTCGCCCCCCCGCCCCGGGAACAACGAGCGCAGGAAGGCATCCTCGACGCGCACGACCGGCCGGCCCGCAAGATCGGCCACTGCCTCGCCCCGCCCGCTCGTCGGGCTCTGTCCCCAGACGCCCACGGTATCGCCGGCCCCCGGCACGCCCACGGAAACGCGCCAGCCGCTCAACTCCAGGATCCGCCGGATCCGCCCTTCGGTCAGAAAGCCTGCATTGTAGACGACGAGGCGCGCAGGCGCCGCCCTGCTTTCGTCGGAGGGCGCCCCGGCCGTCCCCGCCACCGGCCTAGTTGCCGCTTGCGAGCTGGTCGATTGTATTGACCGATGTCAGCGGCGCCACGATCGCCGACAGCACCTTCACGAATTGCGAATAGGGCGCCTCGGTCACATAGACCGTGTCTTCGTCGCGAATTTGAAAATCCTTCGCGATGAAGATGCCGTTCGGATCGGTCAGGTTCAGCACGTAGGCCACGCGCTGCGGGCCGACGACATCGCCACCGGTCAGCGCCTCGACGATATGCTCCTCCTCCTCGCGAAGGACGAAGACGCCAGTCGGATCGGCAAGGCCGGGGTTCAGGCCGCCCACGGTCGCAATCGCCTCCACCGCGCTGATCGTCTGTGTCGTGAATTGCACGCGGCTTTGCCCGCCCGTCGCGCCAAGCGCGGTGAAGGTGCGCCGGTCTTCCTCCACGAGGATCCGGTCGCCGCCCCTGAGCGCGATGTCGAGTTCCGGGTTTTCATACAGGTCTTCAAGCCAGATCCGTCCGCTATGGGCGCCCCGGATCACGGTGACCTGCGCGATCTCGGGCGCAATCGTCACGCCGCCCGCCTGCGCCAGCATCGCCGTCAGCGTGCGCGTCGGCCTCTCGATCGGATAGACGCCTTGCCCGCCGACGCCGCCGATCAGCGAAACCGTCGCGCCGTCGCCCGCAAGACGCCGCACCACGACCTGCGGGTCGGGTGTCTGGGCTGAAAGCTTGTCGGTGATCAGCCGCCGGATTCCCTCGGGCGTATTGCCGGCCGCCTTGATGCGACCAGCATAGGGCACGAAGATGAAGCCCGCGCCATCAACCTGGATCTCGTCAAGCGCTGTGATGCTCTGGCCCTGGTTCGACAGAAGCCCGTCATCCACGTTTTCCCAGATCTGAAGGCTGAGCGTATCGCCCGCCCGCACGGTGTCGGAACCGGTGAGCCCCGCGTTCAGGAAGCCCGTCGTGAAGCTCAGCGCCGGATCCTGCGTGGTCGCCCGCGTCACCGCGTCGTCCACCTCGATGATCAGCGCATTGCCGCTGCGATCCACGCTGCCCGAAAGGATTTCGCCCTTGTTCGGGCCGGAACGTGGCAGGCCGCAACCCGCAACCAGAGACACGGCAAGCAGCAGCCCCAAAGGCCGCCCTGCGCCCAGCATTTTCGGTATCACTGCCCGGTCTCCTCGACCTGTTATTGGAACACTGCCTCAGTATTTTAGGAAAATTGTTAACAAATTGAGGGGTTCGGAAACACTTTCGCGACGGTCTCAGCGATCGAGCATGCGCAGGTGTTGCGGGCGTGCCGCGCCTTCTAGTTGCCTCGGGCGGCGCAACCGCAAGGTATAGGGGTCGTCTGCCGCCAGCATCATGTCGGCAGCCCGGCGCAGGATCTGCCTGCGCCCCGTTGCGGCATAAAAACTGCCGGGAATCTGCGAGGTTTCGAGCAGGAACTGCCGGAAAACGTGGTAGGCGGCCGTATCGGGCGGCATCGGATCGGCGAAGAAAGCCTGCAGTGGCTGGCCCGAGACGAACTCCTGCCGGGCATAGACCGCCTGCCCGAAGGCCTTCACCGGCCGGCCGCGCAGAAGCGCCTGCTGCGCGCCAGTGGAATTTACCGTCACCGCCGTCCGGCAGGCATCGAGCAGCGCGCCAAGCCGCCCGCCCGGAACGTAATCCACACGCCCGGCAACCCCGTAAGCTGCGGCCCTCTCCGCGATCAGGGGGCGCATGGGCACACGCCCGTCCTCCAGGGGATGCGCCTTGAAAACAAGGCGATGGTGGGCCGGAGCCCCCTCTGCAAACCCCTTTAGCACGGTGTCGACGAACACCCGGCTGTCGGGAAACGGCCCGTAATGGCGAAAATTCGCATCATGGTCGAGTTGCAGGAGAACCAGGTGAAACGGCGCCGCCCGCCGCCGGATCCCGCGAAGCTTCACCCGATGCTCCAGCGCGTGCGCCGGCAGCGCCATCAACCTGAGAAGGTGAAGCCGGGCCTCGCGCCCCACAGGCACCTCGCGGTGGCTTGGAAGGCGCGGGCCTCCAGACAACATTGCACCGTGATAGAGCGCGCCATAAGCCATGTGCCGGTAAAGCGCCCCCCAACCTTCGGGCGCTTCCGCACCTTCATGGGGGGCGGCAAGCGCCTCGGCCATTTCCGCCACCGACAGGGCATTCAGCCGTGACGCGCCGTTCGACCCCTCGCGCTCATAGCTCACCCACCAGGGCCTGAGATAGCCTTCCTCGAACACATGAACCGTAACCCCGGCCTGGCGCGCGGCCTCCACCGCCGCGCGGTGTACCGGGCGCGTGTCGCCATAGATCACCAGATCGCTCACGCCATCCCGCGCGATCCTGGCATGAAGCCAGCCGGGCCAGTCCTCCGCGCCGCCGCGATACAGCGTGCCGCCCAGCCGCCCCGGCCAGAACATCCGGTCGCCCCGATTGAACAGAACGCGGCCCACTCGGGCACCCGCGCGCGCGAGCGTCCCCGCCAGTTCGGCGAAGAACGGCCCGTGCGGGCCTTGGAGGAACAGAAACCGGCGCGTCATCGCCCGCAACAGTGCCACGCCGCCCCGCCCCCGTCCACGCCGAGACGCCCGCTTGCGCCGGGGGCGCGGGCGGACTAGGTCAGATGGCAACAGGTGGGAAGGACAGTGCCATGTTCACCGGGATCATCACCGATATCGGTCGCGTCTTCGCGCTTCGCCAGGAAGGCGATCTCATCGCGAAGATCGCCACATCCTACGACATCGACACGATCGACATCGGCGCCTCGATCGCCTGCGACGGGGTCTGCCTCACCGTCACGGGGCTCGGCTCGGATCCCGAACCGTGGTTTTCCGTCGATATCTCCGCCGAAACCGTCTCGAAGACGAATATCGGACGCAACGCCTGGCACGAGGGCCGCCGCCTGAACCTCGAACGCGCCCTGCGCGTGGGCGACGAACTGGGCGGCCACATCGTTGCGGGTCATGTGGACGGTGTGGCGACGATCACGTTGCTCAGGGACGAAGGCGACAGCACCCGCATCACCTTCGAGGCACCCGCCGATCTCGCCCGCTTCATTGCGCCCAAAGGCTCGGTCGCCCTGAACGGCACCTCGCTGACCGTGAACGAGGTCGAGGGCACCCGCTTCGGCGTCAACCTCATCCCGCACACCAAGGAGGTGACGACCTGGGGCGACGCCCGCGAGGGCGATCCTGTCAACCTCGAGATCGATACGCTCGCGCGCTACGTCGCGCGGCTCGCGGAGGCGGGATGAGCGGGATCGGCCACAACCGTGGGCCATCGATGGACCGCGGCGCGGGTTGGCGCCGCTTCGCCTGGCACAAGGCGCGGGCAGAGCTTCTGCCGGTCCTCCCGGTCGAGATGGTGCGCATGCGCGTCCGCCGCGCCCGCGAACTTGGGCTCGATTACAAGACCTATGCGGGCGTCCGCGCCTCCACCGGTCGCGATCTGGTGGCCTTCCTCTTTTCCTCCAACGCCCTCTGGATCGAGCGGGATCGCATCGCCCCGGCCCGCGTAGCGAAACTCGAAGCGCTCCGGCGCACCGGCCGCATCGTTCTCGTCCACCCGCCGGGCACGCCCGAGGCGGTGCTTTCGCTGAACGCAGGCGCCCTTGACGGCGCCGGTTCGGCCCCCACGATCCTCGACACCTGGCCCGAGTTGCGAGACCGTGTCACCGCGCCGATCGGTGCCCTACCCCGCGACGGGATACTGGTGATCGGCGCGACCCATCTCGAACGCGACTGGTGCGCTGCGGGCCGACTTGCCGGTTATCTCGATGCAGAGCGCTATTTCGCGCCCTGACGTCGCGCTGGCATTCCCCCGGACGATCCGCTATCCCGCGCCCGAACCTGCACCTGGACTGCCCTGAACCGATGAGTTTCGAAACCCCCGGCCCCGTCGAAGAGAACTGGCGCGATGCGATTTCCTCGATCGAGGAAATCCTCGAGGATGCCCGCAACGGCCGGATGTTCATCCTCGTCGACCACGAAGATCGCGAGAACGAGGG
This sequence comes from Ovoidimarina sediminis, assembly GCF_032586175.1. Classification (NCBI taxonomy): domain Bacteria; kingdom Pseudomonadati; phylum Pseudomonadota; class Alphaproteobacteria; order Rhodobacterales; family Roseobacteraceae; genus Ovoidimarina; species Ovoidimarina sediminis. The sequence continues at coordinate 199,576 of NZ_JAWHTE010000005.1, read as the reverse complement.
CGATCTGATCATCCCCGCCCAGATGGCAACGCCCGAGGCGGTCAACTTCATGGCCACCCACGGGCGCGGCCTGATCTGCCTCTGCCTCACGGGCGAGCGGGTCGATGCGCTCGGCCTCACGCTCATGGCGAGCCACAACTCCTCGCGTCACGAAACTGCCTTCACCGTCTCGATCGAGGCGCGCGAAGGTGTGAGCACCGGCATTTCCGCCCATGACCGCGCCCGGACCGTCGCGGTCGCGATCGACGCGGGCAAGACGGCGGCCGATATTGCAAGCCCGGGCCACGTCTTCCCGCTGCGCGCCCGCGATGGCGGCGTTCTCGTCCGCGCGGGCCATACCGAGGCGGCGGTCGACATCTCCCGCATCGCCGGGCTCAACCCCTCAGCGGTGATCTGCGAGATCATGAACGAAGACGGCACCATGAGCCGCCTGCCCGATCTCGTGGCATTCGCCCAGCACCACCATCTCAAGATCGGCACGATCAGCGATCTGATCGCCTACCGCCGCCGCCATGACAACCTCGTCGCGGTAACAGAAGAACGCACCGTCACTTCCGAATTCGGCGGCGACTGGACCTTGCGGGTCTTCAGCGACACTGCCCATGGCGACGAACATATCGCGCTCATCAAGGGCGATATCCCGGGCGACGATCCCGTTCTCGTGCGCATGCACGCGCTCGATCCGATGCTTGATGTCGTCGGGCTCGGCACGCCCGGCCGCGCGCGCGAATTCGGCGATGCGATGGAAGTGATCGCCGCCGAGGGCCGCGGCGTGCTCGTCCTCCTTCGCGACACCACGATGAAACTCGTCCGCGGCGACACGGCCTCTCCGCAGACGCTGCGCCAGTACGGGCTCGGCGCCCAGATCCTGTCGTCGCTCGGGATCTCGAAGATGATTCTCCTCACCAACTCGCCCCAGCCCCGGGTCGTCGGGCTGGACGCTTACGGGCTCGAGATCACGGGCACCCGCAAGATCACGGGAGATCGCTGATGGCCGGCCATTCCGACAACGCGCTGCCGCTTCCCGAATTCGTCGATCCGGTGAAGATCCTGATCGTCATCGCGCCCTACTACACCAAGGTCGCCGAGGCACAGCTTGACGCGGCGCGCAGTGTTCTCGACGCCGCCGGGGTCGGGCACGAGACGATCGAGGTGCCGGGCTCGCTCGAAATCCCCGGCGCGATCACGCTCGCGCACCGGCTGTCTAACTACGACGGCTACGTGGCGCTCGGCTGCGTGATCCGGGGCGCGACCAGCCATTACGACATCGTCATCGGCGAAAGCGCCCGCGGGCTTACGATGCTCGGGCTCCAGGGGGTCGCGATCGGCAACGGTATCATCACAGTCGAAAACCTCGAACAGGCCGAAGAGCGTGCCGACAAATCCCGCCTCAACACGGCTGGCGGCGCGGCGGAAGCGGCGCTCCACCTCGTCGCGCTTGGCCGGAAATGGCGGCGGGCGGACAAGGGCGTGGGCTTCCAACCCGGCAGCTACCGCATCGCCGGCGAAGACGACGATCCGGAGTCCTTCCCGGTATGAGTTCGGGCCGCCAGATGAAATCTGCCGCCCGGCTCTACGCCGTGCAGGCGCTCTTCCAGATGGAACAGTCGGGCGCACCCGCCGACCGTGTGATCCGTGAATTCGAGGATCATCGCTTCGGCGCCACATACGAGGATGGCGAATTGGCCGAAGGCGATGTCGATCTGTTCCGCAAGCTCGTCGATGACGCGGTGAACTGGCAGGCGAAGATCGATCAGATGACGGACCGCGCGCTTGTCGCGAAATGGCCGATCAACCGGATCGATCCGACGCTGCGCGCGCTGTTCCGCGCCGCCGGCGCCGAACTCACCGAAGGCGAAGCCCCGCCCCGCGTCGTGATCACGGAATTCGTTGATATCGCCAAGGCCTTCTTTCCCGAGGGCCGCGAGGCGCGCTTCGTCAACGCGGTGCTCGATCACATGGCGCGCGAGGCGAACCCGGCCGCCTTCGGATAACCAGCCCGGCCCCTTCATGTGGCTGGAAATATCCCGGGGGGCCGCCCGGCACGGGCGGCGGGGCAGAGCCCCGGAATCTCTACGCCAAGCAACTGAAAAGGCCCAAGATAACACGGCCATTCACCCTTTCGCATTTTGAACCACGCGAGTCTTTCGCGCAACAAACCGGCGCAACCTGACCCGCCCGCACCGCCCGGCGCGCGGATTTCTTTGATCTCGCGCCTGTCCCGCGGCAAGCTTTCGGGCAGCCCGGGCCAAACCGGGGTGATTGAGGACAGTGACATGACGGGCAGACTTCTATTGACGGCAGGCGCCGCCCTGCTCCTTTCGGGCTGTGGCGTGATCACCGGCATCTTCGAAGGCGGAGATGCGGAGGTAACAGCGCTTTCGGCCGACGGCCTCGACACCGTACTTGCGGTGGATGCGGAAACCGGCGCGCTCTCCAGCACCGAAGACGGACCCGAAATCGAGGAGGCCACCGTCTCCGCATCGGCCCCCGGCGCTCGGGGCGGGGCGTTCGAGGCAGGCTTCGGACGGACCGACGGCAGCGTCTCCACCGCCGCCGCAAGCGCTGCCACAGGGCCGGGCACGGGCGGCATCGCCCGCTGAGGTCTCCGGCCTGTACTTCAGCGCGGCACGTGATAGGTCTGATGGCGTTCACCTCCGGGAGGCCGCCATGCCGAAACTCGTCGCGCTCTACATCCGTCATACACTGATCGGCTTCGGGGCCGCGGTCGGCTTCGTCGCGCTGCTCTTCTGGTTCAACGTCGCCAATCTCTGGCACCTCGTCACCCATGATCCCCTGGGGCCCCTCGCGGCGTTCCTGCTGGTGATGTTCAACGGGATCGTGTTTTCCGGCGTCCAGTTCGGGATCGCGATCATGCGCCTTGGCGCGCGTGATGACGACGCCCCCCGCGGGCCGCGGCAGGCAGAGGCTGTCCTTGTCCCCGTCGCGGCGCGCCCGGCCCGCCGCCGCCCGTGACGGAAATCGTCTGCCTCAGTGCAGACTTCGATCTGAAGACGGCCTTCGAGGACGCGTTCGCCGAGGCCCTTCCCGCCCACCCGCTCCGCCGGCCGGACGAGATCGCCGATCCCGCGTCCGTACGCGTGGCCTTCGCCCACGCCCCACCCGACAACGCCTTCGATCCCTACCCCGATCTCGCGCTCGTCTGTTCCTGGGGCGCGGGCGTCGACCGCCTCGTCGACCATCCCGGATTGCGTCCGGAGACCACCCTTTGCCGCATGGTCGATCCCGGCCAGGCCGACATGATGGCCGCCTTCGCCGCCCATTACGTCACCGGCTGGCATCGCGGCATGTTCCGCTACCCGGCCCAGCAGGCCGAACGGCGCTGGGAACTGGTGAACTGGACGGCAAATGCCGAGGTTCCCGTCGGCCTTCTGGGCTTCGGCAACATGGGCGCCGCGACCGGCCGGGCGCTGCGCGCGCTGGGCTACCCCGTGGCGGCATGGGCGGGCCGCGCGCGGCACGAAGACGGGGTCGAGGTTCTCGCAGGCGAAGACGGCCTTTTCCGCCTTCTCGGCCAGTCACGCGTCGTCGTCGCCTGCCTGCCGCTCACCCCTGCCACCGATGGCATCCTGAACGCCCGCACCCTCGGGGCCATGCGCGACGATGCGCTCCTCGTCCAACTGGGCCGCGGACGGCATCTTGTCGAGGAAGATCTGATCCCCGCGCTCGACGCCGGCCGTCCTGCCGCTGCCGCCCTCGATGTCTTCCGGACGGAACCCTTGCCGTCCGATCACCCGTTCTGGGCCGACCCGCGCATCATGATCACCCCTCACGCGGCAAGCAGCTCTACCGATCTCGCGGTCGCACAAGCGGTGGGCCGCGCGATCGCCGATCTCGAGGCCGGGCGCAGCCCCGCAGGCGCGGTCGACCGCACCAGGGGCTACTGACAGTCAGGAAGTTGCGTGACGGGACCGCCCGAACCGTGGCGGGATTGAATTCCCGAGGACCTGCATACACAGGTGGGCGCCAGGTAAACGGACCAGGATCCGCACAGAGCCAGCTCCCTCGGAATTGAGTAAGGCCACCGGAATTGGACCGCGCACGAGAGAGGCAGTGCCCGTCACAGCCGTCAGATAGGCGCTCCCCCCGCCTCTGGCAAGCACCCCGGTCGGTCGCGCGCGATCATTTCCCGCCGCTCAGGTCAGAAGAAGCGTGTCCGACATCCACCGCGCCAGCGCCGCATTCGTCGCCTCGGGCTGTTCGAGCACCGGCAGATGCCCCGCATCCTCGATCACCTCCAGCACCGATCCTGGGATCAGCTGGCGCATGAACTCGTGCCGGCGCAGATCGCACAGCGTGTCGTGCCGCCCGCACAGCACCAGCGTCGGCACGGCGATCCGCTTCAGCGTCTCGGTCTGATCCGGCCGCTTCTGAAGCGCGCGCGACTGGCGCACGAAAGCATCGGGGCCAAGCGCCACAGCCATCTCCATCACCCGGTCGAGCACGCCATCACGCCCCGGCCCCGGTGCGAGGTAGCGGGGCTTCAATTCCTCCCGCATCACCTTTTCAAGCTGTCCGGTGCGCGCCGCCACGATCTGCGGTTCCCGAAGCGCCGCGGTTTCCGGCGTCTCGGCGAGCGGGTTGGTGTCGAGAAGCGCAAGCCGGGTGATCCGCTCCGGCGCCAGCCGCATCACCTCCATCGCCACGATACCGCCCATCGACAGGCCCAGAAGCGCGAAATGCGGCGGCGCGTCGTCCAGCACCGCCTGTGCAATCTCGGTCATCGTGCGCCCGCGCGTCAGCGGGATGTGCACGATTGCCCGTTCCGCGGAAAACCGCGCCGTCACGGCCTCGTAAAGCCGCGCGTCGCACATCATGCCCGGCAGGCAGACCAAGGGGGCCGGCATCGCCTCACACCCTCCCCGAGGCGATCCGCGCGCCTTCGGCCAGTGCGCCAAGCTTGGCATAGGCGATTTCGGGATCAACCGCTCCGAACCCCGCGAACGTCCCGAACCCGCAGTCGGACCCCGCGACCACCCGCTCGGCCCCGACGATCCCCGCGAAGCGCGCGATCCGCTCGGCCACAAGCTCGGGATGCTCCACGAAGTTCGTCGTGGTATCGACAACACCCGGCACCAGCACCTTGTCATCGGGAATTTCCGCCTTCCGGTCGCGGAACACCGTCCATTCATGGGCATGGCGCGGGTTCGACGTCTCGAAAAGTACATAGCGGCAATGCGCGCCCATCAGGGTTGAAAACACCTTGTCCATGTCGATGTCGCAGACATGGGGGCCTTCGTAATTCCCCCAGCAGATGTGAACCCGCACGCGCGCGGGATCGATCCCCTCAAGCGCGTGGTTCAGCGCTTCTATATGCATGCCTGCGACCTTCACGAATTCCTCGTCGGAAAGATCGGTGAACAGCATGTGCCGCGACAGGGCGAGGTCCGGGCAGTCAAGCTGCAGCTCAAGCCCGGCGGCGACGATGGTGCGGTACTCGTCGCGCATCGCATCGGCGAGCGCGGCAAGGTAGGCCTCGCGGTTCGGGTAGAAATCGTTCTGCAGGAACAGTGAAATAACGCCCGGCGAGGCGGCATTCATGAAACCCCGCTCAACCCCCTGCGCCTCCATCCCGGCCTTGAGGTTCGCGATATCTTTCTCAAGCTCGCCCTGGCCCTTCGAGCGAACTTCGCCCACGCACATCGGCCTTGCATAGGTCGGCGTGCCGCCATCGTTCTTCAGGCGTTCGAGGAAGGATGGAAACATCTTCAGATCCGCCGGAGAGTTCCGCGGGCTGTCTCCGGCAAACCCCGTATAGCGATCCTTCACATAGGTGGCGTAGGAGATCTTCGAGGTCTCCCCGTCCGACACGATGTCGATCCCGGCCTCCACCTGCCTGCGCACCGTCTCGGCCGTCGCCCCCGTCATCGCGGCGTCGAATGCGTCCGGGTCGTAGGCCTCCCCCCGCTCGCGGGCGAAGATGAAATCCACCACATCCTGCGTCCGCGGCAGGCTGCCCACATGGGTCGTTCTGATCGTCACGTCTGTCCCTCCGGTTCCGGCATCCGCACGGTACGCGCGGCGCGACCATAGACTAGAAAGCTGAGAAGCGTCAGCACCAGCATCAGCACGCCCGCATCGAAGGCGAGCCGGGCGGTGCCCGCCCGTTCCGCGGCCTCTCCCACCGCCCAGGGCACGGCGAGCATCAGCACATAGTAGACCGCGAAGAAGATGCCCATGCCCGTCGCCGCCGTCGCGGGCGCGAGGATGCGGCCCGGCAGCGCCATGACGGGGCCTGCAGGCAGCCCGGCCAGAAAGCCCATCGCGGCGAACAAGGGCGCGCCCGCCGCGCCGGTGCCCGCCAGCCAGAGTGTGACGGCAAAGCCCAGGAAACCGGCCAGCATCACCGCGCCCGCCTGCCCCGTCCGGTCGGCGATCAGCCCGCCCAGTGGCACGCCAAGCGCCATCGCCCAGAGAACGAGGCTCGTCGCTGCTCCCGCTTCGGCCAGGCTCCACCCCTGCTCGCTCAGGACCGCGGGCCCGAAACCGAAGACCATCGCGAAGGCGGTGTTGTAAAAGCCCCAGACTGCGCCCGCCGCGATCACGGCGGTCATCACGCGACCTGCGGGCCAGGCCCGGCGCGCCGCAGCCGCCACGCCTTCGGGGGCGCGGTATGCCAACGGGAAAAGGATGAACGCGGCCGCCGTCACGCCGGCAACCAGCCACATCGCCCCGCCATAGCCTGCCCCCGCAGCAAACGGCGGCAAGGTTACCAGGGCAAGCGCGATCCCCACCGGCCACGAATTCACGAAAATCGCCATCGCCGTCGAAATCTCGCGGTCCCGGAACCAGTCGACCACCATCTTCGTCATCAGGACGTTCAGCAGAACGCCGCCCGCCCCGGCGACCAGCCGCCCCGCCAGATGCAGGGCCCAGCCCTGACCCAGGGCCATCATCACCCCGCCCAGCACCATCAGGCCCAGGCCGGCCGTCACCACCTCCTTGTCGCCGAAACGCTGGCCCAGCGCGCCCCCGGGCAGTGCCACGATCATCCCCGGCGCGAGGTAGAGGCCGAGGATCAGCCCGGTCTCGGCAAGCCCGACAGCAAAGTGGTCCATCATCAGGGGCGACAGCGCCGCAACCGCCTGGAACTGAAACGCCATCACTGCGCGCATGCCGAACAGCAGCGCGAGGATGCCCCAGCGTGCGCTCATGCTACAGGCCCCGCGAAATGCCGCTCGAGAAAACCGATCCAGTTGCCGTGCGCCAGCCGCTCGATCAATGCGCTGCCGTATTGCGCCGCCTCGAGCCGCCGGATCAGATTCGGCAGATCCGCCGCGCTTCGCAGGTCATCCGGCATCGGTGCTCCGTCGAAATCCGAGCCGAAGCCAACATGCCCCTCGCCCGCAAGCTCGATCATCCGGTCGAGATGCGCCACCGCGTTATCCAGCACCCCGGCCGCCTGCCTGCTGCCATCGCGATTCAGAAACACGGTGCCGAAGTTGAGGCCAACCATCCCCCCGGTCTCGCCGATCGCCCGCAGTTGCGCTTCACTGAGATTCCGGGCCGAAGGCGTTACATCACAGGAATTCGAATGGGTCGCGACAAGGGGCACGCCCGCCTCCGCCACGTCCCAGAATCCCGCTTCGGTCATGTGCGAACAGTCGACGATCACACCAAGCTCCTTGCAGCGCGCCACGAGCGCCCGCCCCGCCTCGGTCAACCCGCCGCCGGTATTGCCGTCCGAAGGATAGCGGAAGGGCACGCCCTCGGCGAAAATCGTGGGGCGCGACCAGACGGGCCCCACCGACCTCAGCCCAAGCGCATAAAGGGCGTCAAGCTCCTGCAATTCCAGTCCGATGCACTCCGCCCCCTCGATGTGCAGAACCCCGAAGAACCCCTCCCCGGCCTTCAGCGGTGCCAGATCCTCCGCCCGCCGGATGAACCGCACACAGCCCGCGGCCTCCAGCCGCGCCGCCACGCCGGCCTGCCCGAGGATCACCCCGGCGGCCGCGTCCTGCGCCATCTCCGGCGGCAGCGGCAGGTCATAGGGCGGCGTGTCGAAGGCGGAAAAATCGATCGACAAACCGCCCGCGGTCGCGAACATCGCGAAGAACCCGCCGATCAGGCCGCCTCGCGCCGCCTTCTCAAGGTCGATATCCCCCGCCTCACTCGCCTTGAACGCCGCCACCACGTCGCCGCCCTGCTGCCAAAGCCGCAACAAGGCGTCGTTATGCCCGTCGAAGACCGGGATCACCCCGTTCGCATCAGCCATTCACGCCCCCCGCAATGCCATCATGACGGAGTGATAGTCGCAGTCGGGGTCTTCGGCGAGATAGGCCGTCATCCGCATCCCGCATGCCGCGAGAACCGTTGCATATTCGGCGACGGACAGCGACGCGTGATAAACGGGCTCGGCCCCCACGACGCCCGCCGCCTCGCCCTCGCGCGGGCCCACCGTCACCATCAGCACGCCTCCCGGCACCAGATGCCGGGCCAGCCGCGGCAGGCAGGCGCGCTGCTCGTCCGGGGTAAGGTGAAAGAAGCTGTCCCACCCGATGATCCCGTCGAACCGGTCAGGCAGATCAAGGGTGCGCATGTCCGAAAGCCGCCAGTCGCCGTTCGGCCAGCGGGCGCGCGCAAGTTCCAGCATCGGTTCGGAGAAATCCGCCCCCGTCAGGCGAAACCCCTCGCCGATCAGCCAGCCCGCGATCGGCCGGCCGGAACCACAGCCGAGGTCGAGCACCCGGCCCCCTTCGGGCATCGCGCCCGCAAACCGCCTGAGCCACCGCGCCTCGAACAGCGCGCGCGAGCGCCGCGCGTCATAGGTTTCGGCCTGCCGTTCGTAGATGCCTTGCGTGCGCGTGCTCAGCGGGTCTTCGGGATGCTCGGCCACGGGCCCTACCCCTGATGAAGGGCAATCTGCGTCCAGATCGCGGTTTCGTCGTAAAGCGTCCATTCCCGCCGAAGGCCCCATGGCCCGAATTCGGCATGGGTGATCCCCATCACGTGAACCTCCGCGCCCGAGGGCGCCCCGAAACCGCCCCAGCCGTCATGGGTGCCGTAGAGGCTCCAGCGTACAGCCGCGCGGGGCGGCATCATCGGGTCGTCGCGCCCGATCACGTGCTCGACGGTGAAGAGGGCCGAGGGAAACGCCGCGCGCAAAGCCAGCCAGAACCTGTCCGCCGCCGCGTGCCCGTGCGTGCGCACACCGCCGGGGTAGTCAAGCTGACTGGCCCGGTCATAGGCCGCGGGGATGACGGAAAACTCCGCCCCCATGATCCGCGTCAGGATATCGGCCAGCCGCGCCCCAGTCGGGTGGTCGTTGCCCCGGCCCGTATACGGCCCCTCGATATCCCGCGCGGGGGTAAAGGGCGCACCGCCCTCGCCCGCCGCAACCCGGGCGCGCGCCCAGTCCTCAGGGCTCAGCCCCAGTTGCCGGACGACCGCGCCGTTGTCGCGCACCAGCCATTCGTCGCTGATCTGGTTGTCCTTCGCAAAGCAATCCGCGATCGCCCGCCAGGTGATCTTCGTACCCGTCGCCCGCCCGAAGATGCCGTCGCCCGCATGGGTCGCCTGGCTCAGGATCCGGTGCGACGACAGCATGCCGTCCTCGGGCGTGCCCGACCAGATCACGTCCTCGCCCAGAAGCGTGCGGTCGGGAAACTCGTTCAGGGTCGCGATCGTCGCCCGCGTCGCGGCAGATTCGCCCACCGACACGCCGCCGGGCACCCGCACGATCACTTCGGGGGCGTAATACGCCTTCATCCGCGGGCCGGTTTCGCGACCCTCCCAGATCTCTGCCGTGATCCCCAGGATGTAATCGGGGAAGTCCTTCCACCGCGCGTCGAACCCCTTCACCGGGCGCCCCCCTGTTCCCAGCCGTCCGGTACGCGGGCAGAGCCGCGCACCATCAGCGTTCCGGCGATCCGCCGCTTCTGCGGCGCAGTCGCCCGGCCTTCCAGCCGATCCATCAGGATGTCGACGGTCGCCTCGACCATCGCGCCGGAAGGCTGGCGCAGTGTTGTCAGATCATAGGCCGGCCATCCCGCCAGCGCCACGTCGTCATAGCCCACGACCGACACCTCCCCCGGCACGTCGATCCCCATTTCGAACCGCAACACATCCATCACCGCAAAGGCCATGTGATCGTTGCCGACGAAGATCGCATCGGGCTTGGCCTCCCGCATCAGCCGCCGCGCCGCCTCCGCCGCACCTTCGCGGCTGAAGGCGCCCGTCTCCTCGGCAAGAAGCCGCTGACCCAGTTCCTCCAGCGAGGCACGAAACGCCGCCGCCCGTTCCCGCCCGGTCGACGATCCGTGCCAGCCCGAGATATGGGCAATCCGCCGATGCCCGCCCGCCACCAGGAACTTCGCCACTTCGCGCGCACCGGCAGTATTGTCGGATGTCACTTCGTTCAGTCGCGGATCGTCCTGGCCACGGTTGAACAGAACCACCGGGATCCCCGCCGCTTCACAGCGCGCGGCCAGATCGTCGGTCATGCCCACACTCGCCGTCACCAGCCCGTCCACCTGGTAATCCAGCAGATCCTGGATCACCTCACCCCCGTCGGACTGGCTGCCTTCGGTCATGAATACGAGGATGTGATAACCCTTCGCCTGCAAAGCGGTCGACAGACGCTCCAGCGCGTCGGGATAGAACTGGTTTTCGAGATACCCCACCACCAGCCCGATGATCCGCGACCGGCCGGTGATCAGCGACCGCGCCAGCACGTTCGGGCGATAGCCCAGCGCATCGGCCGCCCTGCGCACCCGTTCTTCCATCTTCTTCGACACGCTGGCGCCGGGGGTGAAGACGCGGCTTACCGCCGACTGGCTCACGCCCGCCAGCGCGGCCACGTCCAGCGATGTCACCTTGCGTTCCGTCATCAGCCCGCCGTCCACCCGCCGTCGATCAGAAGCGCGCTGCCGGTCACCAGCGAAGACGCGTCAGATGCCAGATAGACGACAGCCCCCATCACGTCCTCCACTTCACCCGTCCGACCGAGCTTGATCTTCGAGGTGATCCAAGCCACCCGCTCGGGATCGGCGAAGGTCGCTTCGGTAAGAGGCGTTCGAATGAACGTCGGGCAGATCGTATTGACGCGGATGCCAAGGGGGCCCCATTCGATCGCCATCGATTTCGCCATCCCCTCGACCCCGTGTTTCGATGCGGCATAGACGGCCCGGTCGATCCCTCCCACATGGCCCATCTGGCTGGAGATATGGATGATCGAGCCACCGCCCAGCCCGCGCATCCCCTCCGCCGCCCTCTGCGACAGGAAATAGGCCGCCCTGAGGTTCAGCCCCATGACGGCGTCGTAATCCTCCGCCGTGGTCTTTAGCGCGGGGGCATGCCGCGCCATCCCCGCCGCATTGACAACGACGTGATAAGGGCCCGTCGCGTCGAACGCGGCCTCCACTGCGTCATGATCGGTCACGTCGAGGGCCAGCGCTTGCGCCTTCAGCCCCGCCACCCGCGCCGCCGCCACGGCGGCGTCCAGCTGATCGGCGCCCCGGGCCGCGAAGGTAACCTCGGCGCCAGCCTCCGCCAGCGCCACCGCGGCGCCCAGCCCGATCCCGCGCGAGGCGCCCGTCACCAGCGCGCGCCGCCCGTCCAGCCGGAACGAGGGGGTCTTCGGCAGATCCATGGATGCCTCGCTTTTGCATACCTGTGCAAAACCCACCTTACGCCCCGACCTCAGGGATAGGCAATCCCCCGAAACGCGGGGAAATCGGCATAGCGCGCCTGCCGCTCCGCCAGGCTTTCCCCAGGCTCAGCCCCCGCTGCCAGAAGTGTCCCTTTGGGCGCGATGTAACTCAGGATACGCGGCGCCCGCTCTTCCCGCCAGGTCAGGTTGAACGCCGCGAGCTTTGGAAAGAAATACAGCTCGTGATAGGGCAGGTGATCGTGAATCCACCATGCCAGATCCCTCCAGTCGCGCCCTTCGGCAAAGCGATCCGCGAACCACGGGATCACAAGCGACACACAGGCCCCCATCCGCCCCACCCCGTCGCGCCGGTCCCAGATATGCCCGGCAAAGTTCTTTTCGTTCTGCGAACATTTCTGCGGCCGCGCCACCTTCGCCCCGAAATAGTTGAGCGTGGGCGAACGATAGCCAGACCGGATCTCCACCTGCCCAAACGTCTCGAACAGCGGATCGAGCAACTCCTCCGCCAGCCGCCGCCCCGCCGCGATCGCGACGTCGGGATCCTCCGGCAGGTTCGGCACCCCGTGAAAGTTCCCGATCTCGGAATTCAGGAAGTTCCGCATGAAGAAATGCCGTGACAGCCGCACGCGGCCAAGCTCTTCAAGCGCCAGATAGCTCTGCGGTCTGCGCCTCACCCCAGACGCTCCTCCATCCGCGCGAAAACATCGACGCCAAGCTGGTCATAGACGTGCAGCATATCGACCAGAACCCAGTTCTCGCGAATGAGATCTCCCTCCACCCGCCAGAAATCGAGGCTTCGGATCGTCAACTCCGCGCCCGTCGGTGGCAGGCCAAGCCAGCCGCCCCCGCTCAATGTCGCGCGCATCCCGGCAAACGAGGTGTAGCCCACGTAATTCCCCTCGCCGAAAAGGTGCCCGGCCTCCACCCCGCCCCGCCGGTCGGGCATCGCGTTCAGGAACGGGATCTGGTGCTGTCTGCGGAACCCCGAGATCCCCCGCGCCGTCCCGATGCCGGATGGACCGTACCAAGCACAGCGCGGGTGCCAGTAGCGCGGCAGATCCATCGCCGCCTCGCCGTCGGCGTTCCGGCCAAGCGCCGTCAGCATGTCATCCACAATTCCAAGCGCGCGCGCCCCGTCGCCCGAAATCGTCAGCCCGTCCTGCGTCATCGGGCCCGGCACATGCCATTCGCGCCCGAGCGGGGGCACAAGCGGCCACACCCCAGCCTGCATCATCAGTTCGGGGATATCCCACAGGGCCTGCACCTCGACGACCCGGCCCTCTTCGACCCGGAAGAACTCGTGAAACCGCATCGCCGCCGCCCGCTTCGTCGGCGGAATGCCGAGGAAGGGCGCGGCAAAGGTACCCACATAGGCCCCGCAGACGCCAACCCACATCTGCCCCGCCCCGTCGCGGCCCGCCATGCGGATCGTCTCGCGCCGCTCGAGATCGGGAAAGGCGGCATAAAGCGACGCGAAACCCGCATCGAACAGGGCCTCGGGGCCCGCACGCCGCTCGAAGGGAAAGGCCATGTGCACGACAGCATCCGGCACCAGCACTGCCGCAAGCGCCCTGCGCGCATCCTCCGCCTCGCATCCGGCCATCACCGCAAGCGGCCCCAGCGCCGCCTTCGCCTCTTCCGGGGTCATAGCGCTCTCCCCTGTGTCCATCAGCCGACCGCCGCCAGCACCTCGTCCACCGACGCCGCGATCAGTTCCAGGCAATCGGGGCTCGAAAACCGGTGATCGGCCCCTTTGACAAGCGTCAGACGCATGTCCCCGCCCTCGGCATGATCCAGAAGCCTGAGCGCAACCGACATGTCCACATCCGCATCGGCCGTGCCCTGCAACGACCGCACCGGGAACGGCAGCGGCAGGGGATCGCGCAGCACAAGCCGCCCCCGGCCCTCCTCGATCAGCCGCCGCGTGATGACATAGGGCTCGTCCGAATAGTCCGACGGAAGCTCCAAGCGCCCGGCGTCCGTCAGCATCCGCTTCTGGGCGTCGTCGAACCCGGCCCACATGCTGTCCTCCGTGAAATCGGGCGCCGCAGCGATTGTCACCAGCCCCGCCACCCGCTCCGGCACCTCGCACGCCAGAAGAAGTGATATCCATCCCCCCATGGACGACCCCACGAGCACCGCGCGTCCGTCGACAAGCGACAGGGCGGCGCACGCATCCTCGAACCAATCACCGATCGCGCCGTCGAGGAAGTCGCCCGAACTCTGCCCGTGCCCCGAATAGTCGAACCTCAGGAAGGCGCGCCCCCGCGCCCTGGCCCAGTCTTCGAGAAAGAGCGCCTTCGTGCCCTCCATGTCAGAGCGGAACCCGCCCAGAAACACGACCGCGGGGCCCGCCCCCTCGACCTTGTAGTACCCGAGGCGCCGTCCTTCGGGCGTCGTCAGCCAGCTTGGCTCGGCCATTGCCACCTCCGTTTTATGCAAGCCTTGGCAGCGATACCGCCCGGCGTCCAGACGCACCTCTCCAAACAGACAATTACGTTACCATCTTGTCACGTGAGTATTTAGTCACTTATAAGCGAATCCATGGATGCGATCTTCAAAGCCCTGAATGACCCCGCCCGGCGCGCCCTGCTCGACAGCCTGCGTGACCGCGACGGCCAGTCGCTGTCCGAGCTTGAAACACAGCTCGACATGACCCGGTTCGGCGTCATGAAACACCTCAGGGTCCTCGAAGACGCCTCCCTCGTGGTCACGCGCAAATCGGGACGGTTCAAATATCACTACCTCAACGCCGTTCCCCTGCAGGAGGTTATCGATCGCTGGATCGAACCCCTGCTCGCCAAGCCCGCCGCCCGGGCCGTGATCGATCTCAAAACCCAACTCGAAGGACCCTCCTCCATGACCGACAAGCCTGATTTCGTCATGAAGACCTTTATTCGCTGCACCCAGGATGCCTTGTGGGAGGCGCTGACCGACCCGGCGCAGATGGGCACCTGGCATTTCCTCGCCGGCGGCGTCCGGAAGGAAGACGACACCTACATCTACGAAACCCCTGACGGCGGCACGATGATGCGCGCCCGCACGCTCGAGACCGATCCGAAATCCCGCATCGTCTCCACCTTCGAACCGAACTGGGAAGGCGGCGGCGCGCCCTCCAGAACGATCTTCCTCCTCGCGTCCGAAGGCGATCACTGTGCGCTCACCGTCGAACATTACGATCTCTCCGTCCCTGTCGTCCCGGGCGAGGGTGTGCATGACGGATGGGCCCGCTGGGCCGCGGGGCTCAAGACCTATCTCGAATCGGGGGCGGCGCACCGTTTCAACTCCATGGCGGGGGCCGGCGCATGACCCCCGAACTCACCTGGCTCACCCTCACGGCGATCCTCGCGGCCTCGTTGTGGATCCCTTACATCGTGGGCGTCAACCGTCACGCGGTCGAGGGCCAGGATGCGTTCCTACGGCCGCACGATCTCACCGCCTACCCGGCCTGGGTTCACAGGGCGCACCGGGCACATCTGAACCTCGTGGAACAGGCGCTTCCCTTCGCCATCGTCGTTCTGATCGCCCATCAGGCGGGGGTCTCGACCACGCTCACGATCTGGGCCGCGGGCCTCTTCTTCTGGCTCCGTATCGCCCATGCGGTTGGCATGATCTCCGGCGCCGCGGGCTTCCCCGCCCGCCCGCTCCTCTTCACCGCAGGCTGGATCGCGATCCTCGTCATCGCGGTCGAGGTGCTCCGCGCCTGATCTTCATGTGGCCATAAATATCCTCGGGGGGAGCACGAGGGGGGCGGAAGCCCCCCTCGTTCAAGACCTCACCCGATCGACTGCGCAAGAACCCGGCTGATCGTGGTCAGGCTCTGGCCCGACTGGGCGGCCCAGTCGTTGAACGCCTCCTGCACCGCGCCCATCGCTTTCCGGCTCGTCGGCGCCCCGTCGCGCGACAGGATGTAGCTGTCCTTCCCCATAACTCGAAGGAAATACTGTGCCGAGGTGCCCCCAAGCCGCGATCCGTTCTGCTTCAGCCAGTAGAGAAGCCCGGCATAATCCTCGCCCGGCCAGTCCGCGATCTTCCGTCCGAAACTGCCGGCCTCCCGCGCCACCTCTGTCACGAAGACGGCGTTCTCCTGCACGGCACGGATCTTCGTGCCGTTCCGCACGATGCGCCTGTCCTGCATGAGCGCGTCGAAGCGCTCCTCCGGCATCACGGCAAGCGGCCCGGGTGCGAAGCCGCCAAAGGCCTCTTCGAAGCCGGGCCACTTCGCCTCGATCACCGTCCAGCTGAACCCGGCCTGAAAGATCGATTTCGACATCTGCGACAGCCACCTGTCATCCGGGGTCGCCGCCAGATCGGCGGCCGTCTTCGGCCCGTCGGCCCGGTCAAGCACGGCCGCGCGCCCACCCTTCCGCTCCGCCGCAATCTCCAGAATCTCGTCGAACGATCGCATGATCCCTCTCCTTTTGGTTCCCGGAACACTCTCACATCCGCCACAGGCACGAAAGAACAAACCATAAACACGGGCCTGTGCGCCCTTTCACGGTTGACCCAGCGCGCCGAAAGGCGCAGACGAACGCCAGACGACATACCCGCAACCGGGCGTTCCGTGGGCGCCAAACCGACGAGGAGCTTCAGGCCGATGGCCCAGATTTCCCTGACATTCCCCGATGGCAATTCCCGCAGCGTGGCCGCAGGCATCACGCCCGCCGAAGTAGCTGCCGATATCTCGACCTCGCTCGCCAAGAAGGCGATCTCGGCCACCGTGAACGGTGCGCACTGGGATCTGCAATGGCCGATCGATGCCGACGCCTCCATCGCCATCCACACCATGGCCGACGATGCCCAGGCCTATGAGCTGATCCGCCACGACGCGGCCCACATCATGGCCCGCGCGGTGCAGGAGATTTGGCCGGATGTCCGGGTCACCATCGGCCCGGTGATCGAGAACGGCTGGTACTACGATTTCGACAGGGAAGAGCCCTTCACGCCCGAGGATCTGGGCGCGATCGAAGCGAAGATGAAGGAAATCATCAACCGCCGCGATCCGGTGACCACCGAGGTCTGGGAACGCGACCGCGCCATTGCGCACTACAAGGCGAATAACGAGCCCTACAAGGTCGAACTGATCGAGGCGATCCCCGGTTCAGAGCCGATCCGCATGTACTGGCACGGCCACTGGCAGGATCTCTGCCGCGGGCCGCATCTCCAGCACACCGGCCAGGTCCCTGCCGATGCCTTCAAGCTGATGAAGGTCGCGGGCGCCTATTGGCGCGGCGATTCGAACCGGCCCCAGCTTCAGCGGATCTACGGCGTTGCCTTCAAGAACCGCCAGGAACTGAAGGATTACCTCACCTTTCTCGAAGAGGCCGAAAAGCGCGACCATCGCCGCCTCGGCCGCGAGATAGAGCTCTTCCACTTCCAGGAAGAGGCCCCCGGCATGGTCTTCTGGCATCCCAACGGCTGGTCGATCTACCGCGAACTCGAAGATTACATGCGCCGCAAGCTGACCCGCGCCGGCTATCGCGAGATCAAGACGCCCCAGGTCGTCGATCGCAAGCTCTGGGAAGCCTCGGGGCATTGGGACAAGTACCGTGAAAACATGTACATCACGGAAATCGACGAGGAACATGCGAACGAAAAACGCGTCAATGCGCTGAAGCCCATGAACTGTCCCTGCCACGTGCAGGTGTTCAACCAGGGCCTCAAATCCTACCGCGATCTGCCATTGCGCCTTGCCGAATTCGGCTCCTGCCACCGCTACGAACCCCATGGCGCGCTGCACGGGCTCATGCGCGTGCGGGGCTTCACCCAGGACGATGCCCATATCTTCTGCACCGAGGATCAGATCGAGGCGGAATGCGCCAGTTTCATCGATCTTCTTTCAGGCATCTACCGTGACGCGGGCTTCACAAAGTTCGACATCAAGTTCTCGACCCGGCCCGAAGTGCGCGTGGGCTCCGACGAGGTGTGGGACAAGGCCGAATCCGCGCTTGAACGCGCGATCCTCTCGATCCGGAACGATTACGAACTCGACCCCGGGGAAGGCGCCTTCTACGGCCCGAAGCTCGACTTCAAGCTGACCGATGCGATCGGGCGGGAATGGCAATGCGGCACCTTCCAGGCCGATTTCAACCTGCCGGAGCGGCTGGATGCGACCTATATCGGCGCCGATGGCGAAAAGCACCGCCCGGTGATGCTCCACCGCGCGATCCTCGGCTCCTTCGAACGCTTCATCGGCATCATGATCGAAAACTATGCCGGCAAGCTGCCGTTCTGGCTCGCGCCCCGGCAGGTCGTCGTGGCCTCGATCGTCTCCGATGCCGATGCTTATGTCGGTGAGGTCTTGGGGGCCCTCCGCGCCGCGGGCATACGGGCGGAAGCCGACACGCGGAACGAGAAGATCAACTACAAGGTGCGCGAGCATTCGGTCGGCAAGGTGCCGGTGATCCTCGCCATCGGCCAACGCGAGGTCGAGAACCGCACCGTCACCGTCCGCCGCCTGGGCGAGAAACAGACGGCGACAGTTGATCTCGATCAGATCGTCGCCGATCTCACCGACGAGGCCACGCCGCCCGATCTTCGGGGCGCCTGACGGCCCGCCATCCGCAGCACGCCGCTCGCGGGGCAATCTGCACCGCTGGGCGGGAAAGCTTTCTGCCCGGATAGCGCGGCATCGGCTGCCCTGCCTCTGCGGCACCTAAACCTGCGACGCTGCCTCGCACGGCCGCGCTCGCGGCGCGAATGTCTGCGGACTCAACCCTTTGCCAAGGGCATTCCACCGGCCGGGGTCACCCATGGCCCTGCCCCGAAGTCCCGGAGTCGCGCTCGCGGACGGCCCACCTCCGGGCCGGCCACCCCCACCTGCGGGCGAAGCCGCAGCCCGCCGCATCCGCAGATACCCGCGCGCAGACTGCACTGTCGCAGCAACCGAAAGGGAACAAGCCAGGCGCGCGGGCGACCTTCCGCGCCGCCGCACGAGGCGGAGCCCGCAGGCGCCCTTCCGCGCCGCCGCACGGGGCGGAGCCCGCGGGCGCCCTTCCGCGTCGCCGCACGAGGTGGAGCCCGCGGGATTCTTTTCGCGCCGCCGCAAGCGGCCGCGCCTGCAGGAGTTCCCGCCAACGCCACAGGAAAGGTCGCTTCAGATCACCGGTCCACCTGCAGAGGCAGAGCCAAATCCTTTCGCCCTGGCCCTCGGCCCGATCGCAGTGTTCCGGCCCCGGCTATGCCGCGTTGGCCCGCGACGGCGCGGTGGTCCGGTCCATCCATCGTGCCGCCTCATGCACACGAACTCCCGCCACGACGCGGCCCCGGGCCGGTCGGCTCAGCCCGCGAGACCGCCCGGCGCATCAGCCCTGGCCCGCATCGCATCGGCGAGGGCCGCCTCTGCCGGCAGCGGCGTCCCAAAGAGGAAACCCTGCGCGAGGCGCACCCCCATATCCTCAAGCACACCGGCCTGTTCCTCGGTCTCCACACCTTCCACCAGCACTTCCATGCCGATGTTCCGGCCCACATCAAGCACCGCATCCACGATGAAACGCGCCTCGTCGGACACGGCGACCTCGCTGATCAGCGACCGGTCCACCTTCAGTTCATCCGCGCCCACGAGCCGCAGGTACGCCAGCGAGGAATAGCCTGTCCCGAAATCGTCGATCGCGATTCGGCATCCCATCGCCCGCAGCCGGCGGATCGTGCTCTGCGCCGTCGGCCAGTCGCGCAACTCCAGCGTCTCGGTGATCTCGAGCGTCATCAGCGCGGGGTCGATCTTCGACTTCGTGATTGCCGTGCGCACCGTCTCGACCATGCCCTGCGAGGTAAAATTCAGCGCCGAAAGGTTCACGCTCAGGTGAAACGAGGTGCCGTGGCGCGCGTTCCACGCGGCAATCGCCGAGGCGGCCTCGACCAGCACGAAGGTATCCACCTCCGTGACCATGCCGCTTTCCTCGGCGATCATGATGAACTCGTCGGGCATCACCGTGCGGCCGTCCCGGTCCCAGCGCACCAGGGCCTCGAAGCCGTAGATCTCGCGCGAGGGCAGGCGGACCTTCGGTTGCAGGTAAACGGAAAGTTCGCCGCGCCGCAACGCTTCGGGCAGGCTTTCGATCAGCGCGCGCCGGGCCTGGTACTGGCGCTCGAGCTCCTCGTCATATACGGCCACCCGGTTTCGTCCCGCCGCCTTGGCCGCGTAAAGGGCGAGGTCTGTCGCGCGCAGCATCGTCTCGACGCTCACGTCCATCTTCGAACTCACCTGCGTCGACGTGGCAAGCCCGATGCTGATCCCCGCGCTCAGGGCCTCACCCTCGTGGCAGACGGGCTCGGCAACCTTGGTAAGAATGCGTCCGCAAAGCACGTTCAACCGTTCAATGTCATCCGTTGCCACGACCGCGGCAAACTCGTCGCCGGCCAGCCGGGCCGCGAAGCCGTTCTGCCGGCCCACGGCCTCGTCGATCGCATGGGCGGCGGCCCTCAGCACCGCGTCGCCCGCCGCGTGGCCCGATGTGTCGTTGATCGACTTGAACCCGTCGAGGTCGAGGATCATCACCGCCACCGGCCGCCCGGTCTCGATCAGGGCGGTTAGCCGGTCGTGAAACTGCACCCTGTTGGGCAACCCGGTCAGCGGGTCGAAGAACGCCAGGTATTCCACCCTGCGTTCCGCGTCGCCGCGCCCCCGCCGGGCCAGAACCTCGCGCCGCAGAAGCAGGATGGTGATGATGCCCACAAGGGTCAGCAGGATCAGGCTGACCCACATCACGCGAAGCTGGTCGCGGATCACGCCCGACTGGGCGTCGAGCACCCCGTCCTGCAGCCCGCGCATATAGTCGACGAAGGTCGCAAGGCTCCGCCGCGAAGCGTCGGACGCATCCAGAAGCTCGTTGGTCAGCCGCTGGGGATCGTCCACGCCGGCCTCCAGCGCCCGCTCCGCGATGCCCAGCACCCGCGACAGATCGGCGATCGCCTGCTGGCCTTCGGGCAGGCGATCGACCCCGCCCCCCGACCGCTCGAGCGTGCCGACGCGCACATAAAGAAAATCGGTCGCGTTACGAAACGCCTGCTGAAGCTCGGCCGTCATCTGCCCGGCCTGCGCGGCCTCCATCGCCACGAGGTTCAGCCGCTGCACATCGCTCATCGCGGCAAAGCCGTTGCGAAACTGCCGGTCTGCGAACAGCCGCTTCTTTTCTTCCAGATCCTCCAGCCCCTGCTGGATATAGATCCCGGCCCAGAGGCACAGGACGATCAGGGGGGCCAGCGAAACGGCCACGCCTATGCGCGTAGACATGACATCAAGCGCGCGATCCAGCAGGGCCTTAAGCTGGCCGGTCACGTCAGTTTGCCGCCTCAAGACGGCTGGCCATCCAAACCATGTATTCTTCCCTTGCGAACTCGGATGTCTCGTAGATTTCCATGTCGATCACGAACTGGATCGGCCCGCGCGCGCGCCGTGTGTGCGCCTCGCCATCCACCCGGGTTGCCACGAGAATCGGGATTTCCTGCCACGCGGCCCGGGGAATGATCGTCGTATAGTCGTTTTCCGCCGTCACCTGGATCGCGGGAACATCGTAAAGCCCGGTCTCACGCAAAAGGTCTGACAGAAGAACACCTTCGAACTGCGCCGGCGCCTCGCGCCAAGAGGTTTTTGTAACCATCTGATAGGTTGGCAAGGTTTCAAGGTCTGAGGGGGCGAAGGACAGGCGCGCGCCCGTTCCATCGATCACCTCCAGTTGTGCGGGCTGATGCTCGATGGCTTGTAACATCACCGGCACCGGCTGTCCCGCCAGCGCGGCAGACGCCACAAACCCGGCTGCCAGACCAGCCGCCAGATGGCGAAAGATATCAGATTTCATTGGGCTGCCTCTTTGCTGGGTCTTACTGCCCCGGGACATAAACGACGCCCCTTAACCGAGGGTTTCGATGCATGCACACAAGTGCCGCATCGCACCCGAATCGCGCTGTCAACTCACGTGGGTGTTATGTTACGGCGTCACACGTCGCTGTTAATGACGTTCGTGTGATTGGAAAAACGACCGTCATCTTCCCTAGGTCTTGCACCAGCCGCCCGTGCGGTGACTGTAGTAAAGAACCCAAATAACACAGGAGAGCCCTCCCATGTCGAACACCACCAAGACCCTCGCCGTCGCCGGCGCCGTCGCCGCCGCCCTCGCGGCCCAGATGTCCACCCCCGCCAACGCCCAGGCAAAGGAAAAGTGCTATGGTGTTTCGCTCGCGGGCAAGAACGATTGTGCCGCTGGCCCCGGCACCACTTGTGCGGGCACCTCGACCGTCGATTACCAGGGCAACGCCTGGACGCTCGTCGAAGCCGGCACCTGCGCCGAGATCGAGCTTCCGGCCATGGCCGACGGCACCGAGCGTCAGGGGGCGCTTGAACCGCTTGAGCGCGATCTGCCGGCTTAAGCCAAAACGCCCGCATGCGTTGCCCCGGCCGTCCGCGCCGGGGCATCCTTGCCAGAACCCGCAAAGACCTTACCCGATGCTCGACGCCAGCCCGAAATACCACGAACCTCTGCCGAACGGCACCGGTGTCGGCTACAAGCCGCAGCATTTTCAGGACGTGCTCGACCATCCCGGGCCCGTCACCTGGCTCGAAATCCATGCCGAGAATTACATGGGCGATGGCGGCCGCCCCTTGGCACAGCTTCGCGCCCTGGCCGAACGCTTCCCGATCTCCGTCCACGGGGTTGGTCTGTCCATCGGCGGGGAAGGCCCGCTTGACCGCGATCACCTCGATCGGCTTGCCCGACTGGTCGGCTGGCTCGAACCGTCGAGCTTTTCAGAACACCTCGCCTGGTCGACACATGACCGGGGCTTTCTGAACGATCTTCTGCCCCTGCCTTATACCGAGGCCACTCTGGCCCGCGTCGCCGCGCATATCGACGAAGTGCAGGGGCGCCTGGGGCGGCGGATGCTTCTGGAAAACCCCTCGACCTATCTCGCGTTCGACGAAAGCGAGATGGGCGAGATCGAATTTCTGACCGAGCTCACCCGCCGCACCGGATGCGGACTGCTGCTCGACGTGAACAACGTCTTCGTCTCGGCCACCAACCAGAAGACAGATGCTCAAAGCTATATCCGCGCTTTCCCGCTCGACGCGGTGGGAGAGATCCACCTGGGCGGCCATGACGAGGATGAAGACGGCCACGGCGCGCCCCTTCTGATCGACAGTCACGGGCGCGAGGTGGTGGATCCGGTCTGGGCGCTCTACCGCGAGACCATTGCGCTTGGCGGTCCGCGCCCGACGCTGATCGAGTGGGATACAGACGTGCCCGACTGGGCCACGCTCAGGGCGGAGGCAGAGCGGGCCGAAGCAATCCTCGCCCCGGCCCGTCCATGACCGTGGGGCAGGATCAGTTCGCGGTCGCGCTTCTCGATCCCGGTCAGCCGGTGCCCCCCGGCCTCTCCGATCCCGAAGGACGCAGCGCCGGCAAGCGCTTCGATGTCTACCGCAACAACATGGCCGTCAGCCTGACCGAAGCGCTCGAAACCGCCTTCCCCGTCCTGCGCAAGCTTCTGGGGGAAGAGAATTTCCGCAAGGTCGCTTCAGTCTTTCTGCGCGCCCATCCGCCCGCCTCGCCCCTGATGATGTTCTACGGCGATGCGATGCCCGGTTTTCTAGAAACCTTCCCGCCGGTCGCGCAATGGGGCTATCTGCCCGATGTCGCCCGGCTCGAACTCGCCCTGCGCCATGCGTATCACGCCGCGGATAGCACACCGATCGACCCGACCTGCCTGCAGGCCCTCGCCCCCGATCAGATGATGACGGCGCGGGTGGCGCTTTCCCCGGCGCTGCGCCTTGTGCGGTCGCCCTGGCCGATCCACGCGCTCTGGCGTTACAACATGGAGCCCGGCGGCCCCAAACCCGCACCCGGGCCGCAGGACGTGCTGGTCGTCCGCCTGGAATTCGACCCGGACCCGGTTCTTCTGCCCCCCGGTGCCGCGGCCTTCATCGCCGCCCTGTCCGAGGGCGCGCCCCTTGGGTCGGCCTTCGACGCCGCGCTCGCAGACCATCCCGATTTCGACCTGACCACCACGCTCGGCCTCCTCCTCGGGGCCGGCGCACTCACCGGACTGGAGACAACGCCATGACCCGCCTCGCCACGCTTCACAATTCGCTCTTCGGCGCGCTGGAGGCGGCAGCCCCCTTCCTGATCCCGACGCTGGCGCGGGTCGTCTTCCTCGGCACCCTCTTCATCTATTACTGGAATTCGGCGCTAACGAAATTCGGCGAGGGGTTCGCCGGGCTCTTCACGCCATCGGACGGCGCCTATATCCAGGTCTTTCCGAAGGTGATCGAGGCCGCGGGCTACGACTTCTCGGTGCTTACGGGCTATCACACCACCGTCGTGTTCTTCGCCATGTGGGGCGAGGTGATCCTGCCGATCCTGATCGTGATCGGCCTTCTCACGCGCCTTGCCGCCCTCGGCATGATCGTATTCGTGATCATCCAGTCGGTTGTCGACATCACCGGCCACGGGCTGGGCGCAGGCGATATCGGCGCGTGGTTCGACGGGATGCCCTCGGCCCTCATCCTCGACCAGCGCGCGTTCTGGGTATTCCTGCTGATCGTCCTCGTCCTGCGCGGCGCGGGGCCCCTGTCAATCGACCGGGTGCTGTCGCGCCAGACCACGGCGACGCACGCCGCGGCCATGTGAAGGCGGCCTGTCAGCCCAGAAGTTTCGCCTGAACAGCGCTGTCCCAGCCGAGATACCACGCGTCCCCCATCCGGATCACCGGCCGCTTCATCAAGGTGGGGTGCGCGGCAAGAAGCGCGTCTGGATCCTGCGCCCGTTCGCCCGCATCAAGCCCCCGCCAGGTGGTTGATCGCCGGTTTATGAGATCCTCCCCAAACCTTTCCAAAAGCACCGCACGCTCCTCCGGCGTCAGCGGATCGGCCCGCACATCCCGGAACTCAACCCCCTTCTCCGCAAGCGCTTTCAGCGCGCGGCGGGTGGTGTCGCATGATGGGATTCCGAGCAGGTCGACGGGGGGATTTGGTAAATTTCGGGACATCTGGCCTGTCTTTTCTTGCTTTTCGCCGGAAATGGCGAATCCTTTTTGCAGTGTCATTGGGAACGCGCGCCTCGCCCTTCGGATTGTGCGGCGGGTGTGGCGTGAGAGCACCTTCGATACGGGAAGACCCGGGCGCCCCTCGGCCGGGAAGACTTCAGAAGGAGAGACGGAATGCCGACCGGCACCGTAAAATGGTTCAATACCACGAAAGGGTATGGGTTTATTGCTCCCGACGACGGAGGAAAGGACGTTTTTGTTCATATTTCCGCGGTGGAACAGGCCGGATTGACCGGCCTCGCGGACAACCAGAAGGTCAGCTTCGAGATGGTGGAAGGCCGTGACGGCCGGACGCTTGCGGGCGACCTGAAAGCGCTCTAGCCCGCCACGGCGCGGCGGCTGAGACCTGCAGGGGCCCGGGCCGTCCGGGCGCCCCCGTTTCGTGCGGCCCGACGGGGCCCGAACCGCCGCCCGAACCGGGGCAGCGCACGGTCGATTCACGCTTTCGGGCCCATGCGGGCCCCGGAAAACGCAAAAGTCACACGGCGTACACCGGGCGTACACCGGGCGTACACAGGCCGACCCCGGTAACGGGGCGTACGGTGGCAATTCACGAAGATGACGGAGGGGTTAATCCCCAGTCCCGGCGCGGCGCTGGCCCTCGGACAGGCCCGCCCACCAGGCGGCATAGGTGCTGTCTTCGGGGGCGCACCCGGCCTCGTCGGGCGTGCCGTCCGACCACCAGACCGGGCCCGCCTCGCCCAGCCGGGTTTTCGCGGCGAGAACGGCAGCGCGCGCCTCCGGCCCGCCGCCTTTCCGTTCGGCCATCCGGGCCTGCATCAGCGCCTTGATCGCCGCGCGCCGATCGCCATCCGAAAGCCCAGGATCGGTCTTGCGGCAAAGCCGCCCGCGGGCCACGAAATAGCGCCCGTCGGGTGTTTCGGGGCGATCCTTCCGGGCCACCCGCGCGCCCCCTCCCCCGCCTCAGCGGTGGGAATCGGTCTTGCCGAGTTCGCGGTCGAGCCGGCCGCGAAGCTTCGTCGCGGCCCCCTTCAGCGCTTTCTGGATATCCTCCGCCTCGTCGGTCGCGGCGAGCGGGCGCCCGCCCTTGGGCCGCGCCTCCATCGTGCAGTGGATATGGGCGGGCCCGTGCTTGTCGGCGTTCTGATCCTTCAGATGCACCTCGATCCGGGTCAGCCGGTCGGCAAAGCGGCCGAGATCGGTTTCGACGGCGGCCTCGGCCACCTCGATCACGCGTTCGTCGCCATGGATGAAATTGTCGGTGTTGACCTGGATCTGCATGGGGATCTCCAACCTTGGTGTTTCCCCTGAACGTAGGGTCGCCAGTGCCCGGGGTTCAAGGGGGGTGAGGGCCGTTTCACAGATCGTGCGGTGGACGATCTGTGGCCCGAACGGGCGGAGCCCCGGGGCCGCCGCGCGATAGCCTGACGAAGGCCACAGTCCCGGTGTAGCATGTCGGCCATGAAGTTCGTGAGCCCTCCCGAAGACGGTGCGGCCTGGGTGATGCCCGAGGCCTGGCTGCAGATCGCGCTTCTGGCAGCGATCGCCTGCGCGCTTCTGGCGCTGATGCTGCGCGCCCGGCGGAAGCGCGCGACGCCCTGCAAATGGCGAAAGGAAAACCGGGCCCGCGCCTCGGGCATGCAGCGGTGGGCGTGCAAGGCCTGCGGGGTGGATGCCTTCACTCAGGACGGCAAGCCGCCGAAGGAATGCAAGCGGGGGCTTCGGGAAGCGCAGCTTTGAGGGCCCCGCTAAGGTTCCCTTAACCACGATCGCGGCATGTCGGGGGCCATGTCGGTGTATATCCGGCCCCGGCGACCGGGGGCCACGATCTTTTTCACGGTGACCCTGGCGGAGCGGGGCGGCGATCTTCTGACCCGCGAGATCGGCGCCTTGCGCGACGCGGTGCGGAAGACGCGAGCCGCGCACCCGTTCCGGATCGAGGCCTGGGTTGTGATGCCGGACCACCTTCATGCGGTGTGGACGTTGCCCGAGGGCGATACGGCCTATTCGACCCGGTGGGGCGCGATCAAGGCGCGGTTTACGCGTGCCGTCCGGGATGGTGGTAGGGTGGGGTTTCACCCCACCCTTCGCGAAAACGGCATCCGGACGGTGGTGGGGTGGAACCCCACCCTACGCTCGGCATCGAAGTTGCGGAAAGGGGACGCCGGGATCTGGCAACGGCGGTTCTGGGAGCATCACATCCGGGACGCGGCCGATTTTCGCGCGCATGTGGAATATTGCTGGTTCAATCCCGTGAAGCACGGCTTCGTGGAGGACCCGGGCGATTGGCCGTATTCGTCGTATCGGCGGGACCGCGCGCGGTTCGGGGCGTAGGGTGGGTTTTCAACCCACCATGGCGCGGTGGAATGGTGGTGTGGTCGAATGGTGGGGTGGAACCCCACCCTACGCTTGCTCAAAGCTCATCCCATTGTTCAGGATAATTGCGACGGAAGTTGTAAATAGTGTTTGGCTGAACTCCCAACCGTCTGGCCATCTCTCCCGGCTTAATCCCTTCAGCTTTCCATCTAGCAATGTCGCGCTTTACGTCCTCGGTTAGAACCGTGTTCCGGCCGTGACCCATCTGCTTTGAACGCATCGCTTCAAAAACAAGATAATCCGGCTCTCCAGGCTTTGGTCCTCCGAAATTCGGATAAAGTGCGTCCACCTCTTATACGCACAACCATTTCGCTCCATTGAAGATAGCTTCCAATCGGCACCTAGCAACTCTGAAATTTCCGCGCCAATATCGGCACCCCTCGTACGGAAATCCTTTCGCAACATTTCCGCAGCGAGAGAAAACGCGGGCACCCTAGCTATCGCGACGGAGAGCTCCAATTTGACATCGTCCATTTGGTGCGAAAGTTGCCAGATTCCTTTCCGTGCGTTTTTGACCAGCCCCAGTGAAGTCAGATCAGAAAGCGTCCGACTCGGGCAAACTTCTGAAAGTTGAGACCGTGAGACTTCATCGACGCCATATGCTCTTTTCCATTTCTCCAAAGATTCGAGCGCCGCATGCCAAGTGCCATTTGGCTACTGGAACCCAGTGCCTTTGCTGATCTCAGGTTCATCTAAACCTTTCGGGTTATCAACGCCCAATACTGAGAGAAGCCGGGCCGCCCCTTTCTTGAAGTTCCGGAAATCGCATATCTGAAGCTGCAGGTAGTGTATACCGCCTCCAATTGGCCTATCCGGGATCTCGGAGTCATCAATTCTAATTGGAATCAGCCATCCGCTATCTAGCGGTCTTTTAGTGAACTCTTCAAATGCGATCGAGAGCTCTTTGTTCGCTTCAGTTTTTTCGCGCGCCAAGCGTTTTGCAGATTGTATCGAAAGAAACTTCCAGCCATTCTGAATAGCTTTGCGGATCGCGAACTCCCAAGGCTGTCCGGGGTCGAGATCGTTTCTGTCCAACCAGACGTCAATCTCGTTCCGATCGAGTGTTTCGACCAATCGGTCTACGAACTTCGAATCTTGGCGAACATATGAGACAAAGACTTTTTTCAAGCTGACTACCCAATCACCCCCATAAACTCCCGCCATTCCCCCTTCGACATGCCCGACGTCTCCTGCGTCACCTCTTCCCCGGCGAGCATCCGCCGCACGCAGTCGAGCGCTTTGCCCGAGAGCGTCGCCCCGCCCATCCGGTAATCCTCGAAGGCCGCGAAGGCCAGCGGCACCCAGTCTTTCACCACGTCGCAGATCGCCTCGGCATAGGCGCGGATCTCGTACTGCGCATGGGCGTCGGCACGGAGCCTCAGGAAGTGGAAGAGGTTGTGGAGGTCCACCTTCCAGTACCACTGGGTGTAGATGTTGGCGGGCAGGTTCATGCGGGCAAGCTCGCGGGCGAGGCCCTGCTGGCCGTCCTGGCTTAGCATCTCTTCATAGTGGTCGTAGGCACGCATGGCGTCGTCGGTGAGGAGCCTCAGGACGCGTTCCGCCTCCTCCCCTTCCAGCACGGCGCCGCGGCCCTGGTTGTTCACGGTCGATTGAGCGGCGAGGTGTTCGGGCGCGGGGATGTAGAATTCGCGGTCGAGGATCGAGTAGCGGGCGGAGTATTCGTTGACGTTGGCGGTGCGGTGGCGGATCCACTGCCGCGCCACGAAGACGGGGAGTTTGACGTGGAGTTTCAGTTCGCACATCTCGAACGGTGTCGAGTGCCAGTGGCGCATGAGGTAGCGGATCAGGCCCTCGTCGTTCGACACGGATTTGGTGCCCTTGCCGTAGGAGACGCGGGCGGCCTGGACGATGGCGCTGTCGTCGCCCATGTAATCGATGACGCGGATGAAGCCGTGGTCGAGCACCGGCTTGGGGGTGTAGAGGTGTTCCTCCATCCCCGGGGCGGTGACGCGGGCGGTGAGGGTTTTCGTGGCGCGAAGCTCTTCGATCTCGTCCATGGGGTTCTGAAAGTCGCTGGCGGTCACGTTCATTTTCCTCTGCCTCCCGTTGCTGACAAGGCCCTGCCGGAATACGGTTTGTCTGACCGGTATGGCGGACCTTGGGGGTTCAACATATAGGGTTCAGATTTGTCCGGAACCCCAAACTTGGGGGTAAACGGGTTTTTCTTGTGGATAAACGCGGAGGCGATGAGCGTGGCGACTGAGTTTTATCATCTGATGGTGCGGGTGCTGGACCTGGAGAAATCCATGGCGTTCTATGAAATGCTGGGATTCCGGGAGGATCGGCGGACGGTGAGCGAGAAGGGCCGGTTCACCAACGTCCACATGCGGGCGGAGGGCGACGACCGGGATACGCTGGAGCTGACCTATAACTGGGACGGGGACGAGGGTCTGCCGTCGGACAGCCGGCATTTCGGGCATATCGCGATCCTCGTCGATGACATCTACGAAATGTGCCAGACGGCGATGGACCGGGGCATAACGATCAACCGGCCGCCGCGCGACGGGCACATGGCCTTCTTCCGCTCGCCCGACAACATTTCGATCGAGCTTCTGCAGAAGGGCGATGCCCTGCCGCCGAAGGAACCCTGGGCGAGCATGGAGAGCACCGGTCACTGGTAGGGCATCCCTGGCGCTTGCGGCGATTCTGGCGGGCCTCGTGGCGGGGCCCGCGGAGGCGGCCTGCCGGCTGGCGCTGCTTCTCGCGCTCGATGTCTCGTCCTCGGTGGACGATGCCGAGGACAGGCTTCAGCGCGAGGGCCTGGCCGCCGCGCTGAACAGCCCGGTGGTGCGCGAGGCGATGCTTGGCCCCGGCCCCGTGGCGCTTGGCGTCTTCGAATGGTCGGGCAAGTGGCAGCAGGACTGGATGCTGCACTGGTCGGTGATCGAAACCTCCGCCGATCTCGATGCCGCGATCGCCCGGCTGGCCGCGTCCCAGCGGGTCGAAACGCGCTACCCCACCGCCATCGGCTATGCGCTGTCCTGGGCCCAGCGGGCGTTCCGCACCGCGCCGCAATGCACCTATCGCACGCTCGATATCTCGGGCGACGGAACGAACAACGACGGCTACCCGCCCGAAAGCACCTACAAGTATTTCGATTACAGCGACATCACGGTGAACGGGCTTGTGATCGGCGGCGATCCCAGCGTGACGCTTTACTACCGCGATGAGGTGATCCGGGGGCCCTTCGCCTTCGTGGAACAGGCGGAAAACTACGCCGATTTCGAGCGCGCGATGCGCCGCAAGCTTCTGCGCGAGCTGGAACCCCGGGCGATCGGATGGCTGCGCTGAAGGCCCTTGCCGCCGCCCTCGCCGCCGCAGTTGCGCTGATCCCCGGAGGCGCCGGGGCCGCGTGCCGGCTGGCGCTGATCCTCGCCCTCGACATCTCGGGCTCGGTCGACGCACGGGAATACGAACTGCAGATGGGCGGGATCGCGCAAGCGCTCGAGAACCCGGAGGTGCAGGCCGCACTCTTCGCCCAACCGCAGGCGCCGGTGCACCTGATGATCTTCGAATGGTCGAACGGCCAGTACCAGCGCGAGGTTCTGGGCTGGACGGCGATGACGGGCCCCGCGGACACGGCGGCCGTGGCCGGACATCTGCGCGGCTGGCGGCGTGACTTCTCGCGCGGGTCCACCGGGCTTGGCGCGGCGCTGCGCTATGCCGCGGCGCGGTTCGAGGATGGGCCCGCCTGCTGGCGCCGGACGATCGACATTTCGGGCGACGGGCGCAACAACGCCTTTCCCATGCCCCGGCAGGTCAAGGACAGCGGGTTCCTCGACGGGATAACGGTGAATGCGCTGGTGATCGGACAGTCGCCCATGTCGGAGACGACGCGGCTTTCGGATATACGCGATCTGACCACCTATTTCCGCGACCGGATCCTGCACGGGCCGGATGCGTTTCTGGAACCCGCATGGGGGTTCGAGGATTACGCCCGCGCCATGCAGAAGAAGCTTCTGCGCGAACTTCAGCCGCGTCTGATCGGGTGGGTTCGATGAGGATGCTTGCCCTGATCCTCGCGCTGATCCCGGGCGGGGCGGAGGCCGCATGCCGTCTGGCGCTGATCCTCGCGCTCGATGTCTCGGGCTCGGTCGATCCGACCGAATACACGCTTCAGATGGGCGGGATCGCGGAGGCGCTGGAGGATGCGGAAGTGCAGAACGCGCTTCTTGCGATCCCGCAGGCCCCCGTCAGCCTGATGATCTTCGAGTGGTCGGGCAGCGGCTATCAGCGCGAGGTGCTGGGCTGGACGGCGCTTTCCGGGCCGGGCGAGATCGCGGCCGTCGCCGCGCGGCTTCGCGGCTGGCGGCGGGCGGCGGCGCCCGAGGCCACCGGGCTTGGCGCGGCGATGCAGCACGCGACGGGGCTGTTCCGGACCGGGCCCGCCTGCTGGAAGCGCACGCTCGACGTTTCGGGGGACGGGAAGAACAACGACTGGCCCCTGCCCCAGGCCGTGCGCGACAGCGGGGCGTTGGGCGACATAACGGTGAATGCGCTGGTCGTCGGCCAGACGCCGATGATCGGGGATGAACGGCAGGTCGAGATCAGCGAACTGACGGCCTATTTCCGGGCGAACGTGCTTCACGGTCCGGCGGCCTTCATCGAGGTCGCACTGGGGTTCGAAGCCTATGCGGAGGCGATGAAGCGCAAGCTGATCCGCGAGGTGGAGGCGCCGCGGCTGGGGCGGCGCCCTGCCCCGCCCGCCGTGCCGGAGATCAGGACTTCGGCCCCGGCGCCGACCGACCGGACAACAAAAAAGGCGGGTTCCGAAGAACCCGCCTGAGGTATGATTCCGGCAGGGAGGTATATGGCCGGAAATCAGAACCTTGAATTTACTTCGCGGCTGCGGTCGCTTTTTTCGCAGCGGCGGTCACGTCGGCAGTCGCTTTCTTGACCGCGGCGGTCGCATCTTCGGAGATGTCTTTGCCGGCGGCGAGCATCAGCTCGACGGTTTCCATCTGAACTTTCTTCGCGACTTCGGCGAAAGCAGCCATGTTTTCGGCAGCCATTTCGGCCTGGGCCGACGCGAAATCGGTCATCGCCTTGCCGTAGTCGGCAGGCTCTTCCTTGACGGTGGCGACGGAGCCCATCTTGCCGATCGTGTCGAGCGTCCACTTGGACGAGATCTCGGTCGACTTCTCGGCAGCTTCGAGAGCAACCTTCGACATCTTTTCGGCCAGCGAGGCTTGCGTCTTGTAGGCATCCTGCATCGCGGTCATGTCGACCGGGAAGTTGCCCATCATGTCTTTGAACATCTTGGTGTAGTCTTGTGCTTTGGCCATCGGTGTATCTCCTGGTTCCTGCGGCTCATCTGTGTGGTCCGCGGGCTCTTCCCGCGTCCTTTGCAGCTGCAGAGAATATGCACGCTGCGGCGCAGCATTTCAAGTGCTTTTGCTGCGCTGCAGCGAAAATTATTTATGGAGCGATTTCAGCCCTTTGGCTGGGAAATGACGTAGGTTCCAGGCGCATCGCAGAGGATCAGGTGATTCGCACCCCCCGGTTCGCGGGCCTTCACCTGGGCGCCGGATTTCTTCGACAGCCACTTTTCCCAGCGCGGCCACCACGAGCCTTCGTTGTGTTCGGCGCCCTCGCGCCATTCCTCGACCGACAGCTTCAGGTCGGGGTTGGTGTAATGACCGTATTTCTTCTTCGAGGGCGGGTTCACGATCCCCGCGATATGGCCGGATTCCGAGAGGATGAAGGTTTTCGAGCGCGATCCCATCTGGCGCACCCCGTTGTAGGAGGCGGGCCAGGCGGCGATGTGATCGGTTTCGCAGGCGACCGCGCAGACCGGCACCTTGACGTCGCTGAGTTTGAGCGTCTCGCCGAAGAATTCGATGCCCCCTTGTGCGAACCTGTCGCCCTGGCAGAGGCCGCGCAGATACTGCACCGCCATCTTCGCGGGCAGGTTCGTGGAATCGCCGTTCCAGTAGAGCAGATCGAAGGCCGGGGGCTTTTCGCCCATCATGTAGCTGCGGATCGCGGGGGCATAGATCAGGTCGTTCGAGCGCAGGAAGCTGAACGTGCGGCTCATGAAGAAGGACGACAGGATGCCGGATTGTTCCACCTCCGCCTCGATCCCGTCGATGAAATCGTCGTCGAGGAACACCCCGATCTCGCCCTGGTCGGAGAAATCGGTGAGCGTGGTGAAGAAGGTGGCGGAGTTGATGCGGGTATCGCCGCGCTTCTGCATCAGGGCGAGCGTGAGCGCGAGCGTGGTGCCCGCGATGCAGTAGCCGATGGCGTTGACCTTGGGCACATCGCAGATCTGCCGGGCCTCTTCGATCGCGGTGAGGTAGCCTTCCTCGATATACTCCTCCATGCCGACGTCGCGCATCGAGGGATCGGGGTTGCGCCAGCTGACGACGAAGAGGGTATAGCCCTGGTCGACGATCCAGCGGATCAGGCTGTTCTGGGGCTTCAGATCAAGGATGTAGAACTTGTTGATCCAGGGCGGGAAGATGATGAGCGGCGTCTTGTGCACCGTTTCGGTCGTCGGGCTGTACTGGATCAGTTCGATGAGGCGGTTGCGGTAGACGACCTTGCCGGGCGCGGTGGCGAGGTTTTCGCCGACGCGGAAGGCATCCTTGTCCGCGAGCGTCACCAGAAGATCGCCGTCATTCGCCTCGATATCGCTGACGAGGTTTTCAAGGCCGCTGACGAGGCTTGCGCCGTCGGTTTCGACCGCCTTCTGCAGGGCCTCGGGATTGGTGCCGAGGAAGTTCGAGGGGCTGAACATGTCGACGATCTGGCGGGTGAAGTATTCCACGCGCTTGCGTTCCTGCGCGTCGAGACCCTCGAGCCCCTTGATCGCCTCTTCGATCGCCTCGGAATTCAGCATGTACTGCTGCTTGAGGAAGTTGAAATAGGGGTG
This sequence comes from Ovoidimarina sediminis, assembly GCF_032586175.1. Classification (NCBI taxonomy): domain Bacteria; kingdom Pseudomonadati; phylum Pseudomonadota; class Alphaproteobacteria; order Rhodobacterales; family Roseobacteraceae; genus Ovoidimarina; species Ovoidimarina sediminis. The sequence continues at coordinate 165,674 of NZ_JAWHTE010000005.1, read as the reverse complement.
CGACTGCCAGAGCGGGTTGGAAAAGCGCCGGTCGTCGCGCGTCGTGTCCTCGGGTGCCTCGAGCCGGCCGGAGGCCAGCACCTGCTGGGCCTCGACGTAATGCTTCAGCGCCTTGCCCCAGTAGCTGATCTGGTGTTCGAGGATTTTCGAGGGGTTGGCCATCATCTCGGCCATGTAGGCGGCGGCGGCCTTCATGTAGAGATCCTGGCTCGGCCCCTGCAGGCTGGCCGGGACGGTTTTCTTCTGTGAGATCGCACTCATCAGCCGGGTCGAGAGTTCTTCAACCTTTGCAAGGTTTTCGTTCAGACGCTCAAGATTTCCGATTTCGACGGCACCGGTCGGCGAGGTATCGGTTTCTTTTGTTGTCATCGTCAAGTTTCCCGGCTATTTTGCAGGTGCAGCATGAACCGCCGCTTCCCCAATGTACCGGCTCGCTCGTCTGGGGGCAAAGCGACGAAATTTCCGGGCGATGTATCCCGGGGGAAGGCGACTACCATGCGCTATATGGTCACGTACGACCTTTACGAGTCCATCAGAAACACCAACCAGTGGTTGGGCGCCACAGCGCTTGCGATGGCGTCATACCCCGCGACGGGGCTGGTGGCACACCCGGCCTTCCAGTTGATGGCCGCATGGGGCGAGGTGACGGAACGCACGTTTTCGCGGATGGTCGCGAAGCCGGACTGGAACATCAATTCGGTGGTCGGACAGGACGGGCGCGATCACGTGGTGCAGATCGACCGCGAGGTGAAGCGCCCCTTCGGCGATCTGATACGGTTCGAGGTTCTGGGTCGTCCGGAGAAGCCGCGCCGCATCCTTCTGGTACCGCCGATGTCGGGGCACTATTCCACGCTCGTCCGATCCACCGTGCAATCGCTTCTGCCCGATGCCGAGGTCTGGGTCGCGGACTGGCACAACGCGCGCGACATCCCCGTGTCGATGGGCAAGTTCGATATCGAGGATTACACCCTCTACCTGATGGATTTCATGCGGCACCTCGGGCCCGACACGAATGTGATCGCGGTCTGCCAGCCCGCGCCGCTGGCCCTTGCCGCCACCGCCTATCTCGCAGAACTGGAGCCCGAGGCCCAGCCCCGGACACTGACACTGATCGGCGGGCCGATTGACCCGGACGCCGCCCCCACGGACGTCACCGATTTCGGCCGCCGCGTGACGATGGGCCAGTTGGAAAACCTCGCGCTGCAGCGCGTGGGCTTCAAGTATCCCGGCGTGGGCCGCATGGTCTATCCCGGCCTCGCGCAGCTGTCGTCCTTCATGTCGATGAACGCCGAACGCCACGCCAAGGCGTTTTCCGACCAGATCCTGCGCACCGCCAAGGGCGAGTCGTCGGACCACGACAAGCATAACCGTTTTTACGACGAATACCTCGCCGTGATGGACATGACGGCGGAATTCTACCTCTCCACCGTCGAGCGGATCTTCAAATCCCGCGAAATCGCGCGGAACGAGTTCGTCGTCGACGGGCACAAGGTGGATATGGGCAAGATCACCTCGGTCGCCGTGAAGACGGTGGAAGGCGAGGAAGACGATATCTCGGCCCCGGGCCAGTGCCTTGCCGCGCTCGATCTTCTGACCGGGCTGCCGGACGAGAAAAAGGCCGCCCATGTCGAACCCGGCGCGGGCCATTACGGGATCTTCGCGGGCAAGAGCTGGCGCAACAACATCCGCCCGCTCGTGCTGAACTTCATCGATGCAAATGCCGGGCCGGCGAAGCGCAAACTGAGCGCCGTCACCTGACCCGGCCAGCGGGCACGGGGGTCAGGCCGCGCGCCTGATCTTCGTTCCGCGCTCGACACAGGCGATGATGCCGTGTCGACAAGCTGACCCGGCGCCTTGGCAAACTTATTATTCATGATTGGCGCCATGCGGTGGCCCAGACCGGGGACGCCGGGCATTGCGGCCGGTGTTGCCGGGGCCACTGGCGGAATGAGGAGATGCGATCTCAGGATCGCAAGTGTTCGACGGGCCACGCCATCGTCAGACCGTGGGCCGGCGACCCGAACTGTGACCGGCTCGGTTTTTTCCCGCAACCCGGTCGTTCGATTCCACGTCGCACCCAGCCTCACGCCGGGGCGATCAGATTTCTGGAAGGTTCCGGGTTATGCCCCTCTGCTAGAGCTACCCCGCCCGCGGATCCGGATGCCGCGCCTGCCAGTGCCGTGCGATGTCGCCCCGGCGCGCGATCCACACATCGTCGTGCCCCGCGATGTAATCGAGCACCCTGTAGAGCGCCCCGATCCGTCCCGGCCGCCCGATCAGGCGGGCATGCAACCCCACGGTCATCATCGCCGGACGCGCCGCCCCTTCGGCATAGAGCACGTCGAACGTATCCTTCAGATAGCCAACGAATTCCGCCCCCACCTGATAGCCGTTTCCGGCGCGGGCGAATTTGGAGTCGTTCGTGTCCAGCGAGTAGGGCATCAAGAGAAGCCCCGGGTGATCCGGCGACCAGTAGGGCAGATCGTCGTTATAAACGTCCGAGTCGTAGAGAAACCCGCCCGCCTCGGCCACCAGCCGCCGCGTGTTCACAGACGGAAGACCCGCGTAATAGCCCAGGGGGTGTGCACCTGTCAGCGCCTCTACCTGCGCGATGGAGCGGGCGATATGGGCGCGCTCCTCCTCCTCGGTCAGCGTGGCGTAGTCGATCCAGCGCCAGCCATGGGGCATCAGATCGAACCCCGCGCCGATCATCGCCTTAAGCGCGAGCGTGTTCTGTTCCGCGGCGCGGCCCACGACATTCACCGTCGCAGTCAGCCCCCGGTCGGTGAAGGCGCGCAAGAGCCGCCAGTAGCCCACGCGCGACCCGTATTCATAGCTTTGCTCGATATTCAGATCGCGCGCAGCGGGCCGCGCCTCGACATCGACATCCGAAATCCGGTCTTCCGACCGGTCGTCGCCTTCGAGGATCGAACGTTCCCCGCCTTCCTCGTAATTGATAGAGAAGCTGACGGCGATGCGCGCCCCGCCGGGCCAGTCGGCGAAGGGCGGCGCGTCGCCGTAGCCGATGAAATCGCGTTTGGGCCCGGCGGACATCAGTTGGTCGGCATCAGGAAGATTTCGCGGATCGTGGCCCGCGCGGGCGCCTCGATCGCGTGCATCACCGCCGCCGCAACATCTTCGGGCTTGAGCTTGTCGGGCTTGGCCTCATCAAAGAACGGCGTGTCCACCATCCCCGGCGCGATCACTGCGCAGCGCCCGCCCCAGGCCTGCATTTCCTCGGCCATGTTGCCGCCATAGCCGTGGACGAACCATTTCGTCGCGCCATAGATCGACCCCTTGATGTGCCGCCGCCCGGCCGCCGAGCCGGTCAGCAAGAGCGTGCCCTTCGTCTTCTTCAGCTCGGGCAACACGGCGCGGGTGGTGTAAAGCAGCCCCATGATGTTGAGGTCGACGACCTGCCGCCATTCCTCGGGGTCGCCCTCTTCGGTGCCGGGCTTGTCGACGCCCCGGCCCGCATTCGCGAAAGCGGCGTCGATCCCGCCGAAACGGTCGACCGTCTGCGCCACCGCTGCCTCGATCTGGGCAAGGTCGGTTACGTCGCCCGGAAGCGCCAGCGCGGCCTCGCCAATCTCGCCCGCGAGCGCCTCGAGCTTCTCTGCCGAGCGGGCGAAAAGCGCCACGTTCCAGCCTGCCGTCGCGGCGGCGCGGGCGGTCGCTTCCCCTATTCCGGTGCTGGCCCCGGTGATGAACAACGTGCGTGCCATATGCTTGATCTCCTTTGCTTTCCCGGACAAACGCGGCCCTCATGCCACGGGTTCCAACCCTTGATCTAGTAGCGCCAATTCACGTCTACCCAAACTCTGGGAGACCCCCTATAGTGAGCGCGGATCGGGGGCCACGCCCCCCAAGAAGACCAGAGAGCAGGGGGTTCGGGATGCGCTGCCCGTTTTGCGGAAACATCGATACCCAGGTCAAGGATTCGCGTCCGGCGGAGGATCACGTCGCGATCCGGCGCCGCCGCTTCTGCGCCGCCTGCGGCGGACGCTTCACCACCTATGAACGCGTGCAACTGCGCGATCTCGTGGTGATCAAGTCGAACGGCAAGCGCGAGGATTTCGACCGCGACAAGCTGGAACGGTCGATCCGGATCGCGATGCAGAAGCGGCCGATAGAGCCCGAGCGCATCGACCAGATGATTTCCGGGATAGTGCGCCGGCTTGAAAGCATGGGCGAAACCGACATCCAGTCGAAGACCATCGGCGAGATCGTGATGGAAAGCCTCGCCCGGATCGACACGGTCGCCTATGTGCGCTTTGCCAGCGTCTACAAGAATTTCCAGGCGGCGGACGATTTCGAGGATTTCGTGCAGGAACTGCGCCCGCCACAGCCTGACGGCGAGTGAGCGCGCCCGCTGAGGCGGCAGCCGATGCGCGGTTCATGGCGGCCGCGCTGGCGCTTGGTGCGCGGGGGATGGGCCAGGTCTGGCCGAACCCAGCCGTGGGATGCCTTATTGTCAGGGATGGCCGGATCGTGGGACGCGGGCGCACCGCGCCGGGCGGACGGCCCCATGCGGAGCCCATCGCCCTCGCGCAGGCGGGCGAGGCCGCGCGCGGCGCCACGGCCTATGTCTCGCTGGAGCCCTGTTCGCATCACGGCGTCACCCCGCCCTGCGCCGAGGCGCTGATCGCGGCGGGCGTGGCGCGCGTGGTGATCCCCCTTGAGGATGTGAACCCGAAAGTGGCCGGCGACGGCATCGCCCGCCTGGAGGCGGCGGGGATCGCCGTGACGGCGGGCGTTCTTGCCGAGGCGGCGGGGCGCGATCACCGGGGGTTCTTCCTCAGGATGCGCGAAGGGCGGCCCATGGTGACGCTGAAGCTCGCCTCGAGCTTCGATGGCCGGATCGCGACGGCCACCGGCGAAAGCCGCTGGATCACCGGACCCCAGGCGCGGCGGCGCGTGCATGCCGAGCGGCTGCGTCATGACATGGTGCTGGTGGGCGGGGGCACGGCACGGGCCGACGACCCGGATCTGTCGGTGCGGGAGATGGGCGCGGTGCGCCAGCCGGTGCGCGCGGTGGTCAGCCGGCATCTGAACGTGCCGCTCGACGGGCGGCTGATCGGTTCGGCGGCCGCGGGCCCGGTCTGGGCGCTGGTCGACGCGAGCCCCGGTGCGGTGAACGAGGACGCCCGCGCGGCCTGGGAGGGGCAAGGCGGGCGGCTGATCGGCACCGAGGCGGGGCCCGGCGGCAACCTGGAGCCCCGCGCGCTTCTTCAGACACTGGGGCGCGAGGGGATCACGCGGGTCTTCTGCGAAGGCGGCGGCGCGCTTGCCGCCTCGCTTCTGGCGGCGGATCTGGTGGACGAAATCCTGGGCTTCACGGCCGGGTTGACGCTTGGGGCCGAAGGCCAGCCCTCGCTGGGCGCGATGGGGATCGACAGCCTTGCGGGTGCGCCGCGCTACCGCCTGCGGGAGGTGTCGCGGGTGGGCGAGGACGTGCTGCACCGGTGGGAGCGGCGGGGGGCATAGTCCGCGTCACCCCCGCGATCGCATCTCCAGCGCGTCTTCGGTGGTCAGCACCTTCCCGGCATAGCCCCAGGAACCGCTTCGGACCTCGTGGATCCGGACGGAGGTGCCGTCGCGGATCGTCTGACCGGCCACCTCGCCGAAGGCGTCGGTCACCTTCTCGATGATCCTTGCCTTCTCCTCGTCCGAGAACACCCCTTCCAGCACCTGAATGTCGATCGATGGCATGTCGCCCCTCCTGTTCCGATGCGGGCACCCTGACGCGCCGCCACTCCCGTTCGACTGCCCCGGGCGAAGGCCCTTCCCGCCAATTGCCCGGAGTCTAGGGCCGTGAGGCCCGCCGGGCAGGGCCCGCACGCTGCCCCTACCCGTCGACCGGCAGTCCCGCCTTCGTCAGGCCTTCCAGCACCAGCGCCTCGTGGGCGGGGTCGGCGAGCGTCAGCCGCTTCATCCGCGTGGTGATCGAGAAGGTCGGGTTGATCGTCATCAGTTCGGCCCAGACCTCCTGCGCCCCCTCCCGATCCCCCACATGGCCCAGCGCGGAAGCGAGCCAGGCGCGGCCGATATCGGTATCCTTCACCAGGAACACGCGTTCCTTCAGAAGCACCACCGCCGTCTCGAAATTCCCCTTCAGGAAATGCGCCATGGCGAGGAACTGCATGTACTGATGGCGGAAGGAGGGATCGAGGCGAATCGCCCGTTCCAGGTGTTCGATCGCCTCGTTCAGTTCGCCCCGCGCCAGTTCGATCTCACCCCGCGTGAACCAGCCCAGCGAGTAATCCGCGCTTTGCGCCATGGCCTTGTCGAGCTTCTCGATGGCCAGATCGAGGTGCCCCTGCCAGCGCGCCACGACCGCGACCGCGTGGTTGGGCCAGAGATCGTCGGGCCCGATCTCGAGCCCCCGGTGCGCGTAGTCGTGCGCTGCTTGCATCGCCTCTTCCGACGGGCGGCCGGACCAGTGATTGTGGTAGTCGAGCAGATGCATCATCGCGAGCATTCCGTAGGGCGCGGAATAGTTCGGATCGCGCTCGATCGAGCGTTCGCCGTAAAGCACCGCCTGCTTCCACCCCTCCGCCGTCATACCCGGGAAGAACAGGAACCCTCGCATGCGCATGTAATCCTCATGCGCCGCGACATCGGTGGTACCCACATCGACGATATTGGCGCGTTCGGCGGGGGACAGCGAGATCTTCAGCGCCTTCACGATCTCAAACGTCACCTCGTCCTGCACCGCGAAGATATCGGTCAGATCGCGATCATAGCGGTCGGCCCAGACATGGCCGCCGGTCAGGGCGTCGATGAGCTGCGCATTGATGCGCACGCGCTGGCCCGCGCGGCGCACGCTGCCTTCGAGCACATGTGTCACGCCCAGTTCGCGGCCCACGACGCGCAGGTCGGTGGATTTGCCCTTGTAGGCGAAGCTCGAGTTCCGGGCGATCACGGTGAGGCCCGACACCTTGGAGAGATCGGTGATGATATCCTCGCTGATCCCGTCGGAGAAATACTCCTGCTCGGGGTCGCCCGACATGTTGTCGAGCGGCAGAACGGCGATCGAACAGGCGGCATCGGCGGGTGCGGGACGCGGGGCAGCGGCGGGCGCGGGGCGCGGGGCGGCGGCGGGCGCAGGCGTGGCGGGATCGCCCGGATGCCAGTGAAAGACGCGCAAGGGCCGGTCGATGTTCTTGACCGAGACCGGCCCGCCATCGGTGAAGGCGACCGGCAGGCGGCCATCGACGATCTCGTGCACCACCGAGGAAACGCACAGCCCGCCCGGCTTCGCCAGCTGTTCGATCCGGCTGGCGATATTCACGCCGTCGCCGAAGATATCGTCGCCCTGGATGATGATGTCGCCGAGGTTGATCCCGATCCTGAGGACGATCCCGTCGGGGGCACCGGCACCCGCGATCGTCTCCTGGATTTCCTGCGCACAGCGGACCGCGTCCACCGCGCTCATGAACTCGACCAGCGCCCCGTCGCCCATCAGCTTGACGATGCGGCCCTCGTTCCGCGCGATGGCGGGGTTGAAGAGCCCTTCCATGTGGCGGTTCAGCTCCTTCAGCGTGCCCGCCTCGTCGGTCGCCATGAGGCGCGAATATCCCACGACATCCGCCGCCATGATGGCGGACAGGCGGCGGGAGTGTCGTTCGTCGGTCATGGGCGGCTGTCCGAAGAAATTCTCTTGTAAATCCAATGCGCCGTGCCGCGGCGCGGGGCGTCACGCCACGCTACCCGCTTCGCCGACAGTGACAATCCCCGAATTGGACCCCGGGGCGCCGCGGAGATCACCCCTCCCCCCATGCAGCCAGCGCGGCGCGGGCCACATGGCCCCCGTGCGTTTCCTGCACGAAATGCCCGGCCTCGGGCAGGCACAGGGGCGGACGTTTGATCCCGAGGATCTCGTGCATCCGCCGCATCAGGCGCGGCGGGATCAGCACATCGCGTTCGCCCATCGCCATGAAGCTGTCACCCCGCCACTCCGACGCCCACCACCGGGCCGCGCGGCGGGAAACGTCGACGCCTTCCATATCCGGCTCCGTCATCACGAGGAACGGAAACCGGCGCACCCCGGCGCGGTAGCTCGGATCGGGAAACGGGGCGACATAGGCCGCCGCCGCGTCGTCGGAAATGCCCGGGATGTAGGACCTGAACAGCGCCGGCATATCGTAATCGGGATGATCGCCGTGGAACCTGCGCCAGGCGTCGAAGCCCTCGGTGCTGCCGCCGCCGAGACCGAGGACAGTGTTCATCACCAGAAGCCTGTCGAACCTGTCGCCCATATCGGGCGGGATCGTCAGGCCCAGAAGCCCGCCCCAATCCTGGCAGACCAGCGTGATGTGCCGCAATTCCAGCGCCTCGATCAGGGCGATCAGGCTTTGCCGATGGAAGGTGAAGGTGTAGGCCGCGTCGTCCACCGGCTTGTCCGATCGCCCGAAACCGAAGAGATCGGGGGCGACGACCCGCGCGCCGGTTTCCAGGAACACGGGGATCATGTGGCGGTAAAGGAAGCTCCAGGACGGCTGGCCGTGAAGGCAGAGAAAGACGTGGTCAGCCTCTTCCGGCCCCTCGTCGATCCGCGCCATGCGCAGGCCCTCGTACCCCGCGAGCCCCTCGATGTAGTGCGGCTGCCACGGGAAATCTGGGAGGTTCACAAATCGTTCCGCCGGGGTGCGCAGGGCGTCTGGACGTGGCATGGATGTGGTCCCTCGTTCTGGTTCGCCGCGGAGGGGTTCAGCCGATTTCCCGGATCGGATCGCCCCCGTCCCAACGGCCCCGCGACGCGACGATCCGCGCCCGGGTGAACGAGCTGTAATCGAAATGGCCGACATCCCTGTGGTACTCCATCTGCGCGCGGTGATGCCCGGGCTTGTAGGCCGCCGCCATCATCGCCGCGTCGCTGCGCCAGATCGAGATCGTCATCCCGTTATGGCCGTCGACGCCGGCGCCGCTGTAAACGGCGCGGCGGATGTTGTCGGGCAGGGTGGCGTAGAAGGCCTGCACCTGGTCGACCTCGTGGATGAACTTTGCCACGCGGGGCAGGTCGTCCGGCCCCACGTGATCATAGCCCGCCGAGGTCAGCACCATGAGCGGCCCGCCGGGGTCCTCCGGCGCGGGGGTGATTGTGGTGTTTTCCTGCGGGGTGCCGCGCCAGTCCACCTTGCCGCGATGGGAATAGGGCACGACGATGGCGTGATAGGCCTCTACGGTGTCGGCGAGGAACGGCAGATGGCGTTCCGGCGCCGCGAACACCTCTTCCGCCGCCGTACGGTTCGGGTAGATGCCGAACCCGCCCCATTCATCCGAGATGTTGGTGCGCATGCCGTTCGGCCCGGAGGGCGAGGCGGGATAGAAGCGCCAGACATCGGCCCCCGCCGGGCCCGGGAGCGGGTTGTTGGTGCCGTCGCGCGGCGCGGCGAAGCGCACGCGATGAAACACGAGCCAGTCGTGAGTATGATCGGGCATGTCTTCGTGTCCCCCTGTCGAAACTGCCGTTCGGGCAGCTTACGCATGGAACGGCGCCAGGTTGAACGGAATTCGCACCGGGGCCTGTGCGCACCCGCCGGATCGCGCCTTGCGATTGAGGCCCGTCAATACGGGCGGACGGCGCAACGGCTAGGCTTGTTCCGGACCAGAACAGGCGCAGGAGCAAGATCATGCAACGCCGCCCCCCCCGAAGATCCGGCGGCCCGGGCAAAGGCGGCGCCCGCGCCGGCGCGGCGGCCTTCGTCGCGGTTCTTTCGGCCTGCCTCGGGCTTCTGCCCGCCACCCCAGCCGACGCCGACATCACCCTCGCCTCGAAGACGCCCCGCATCGTCGCGAAAGTCGGGCCCTATGACGACCGGCGGCGATCGCGGATTCACACCGCGCTTAACGCGGAATACCTGCGCCTCTGGGAAATGGGCCTTCGGACGCCCGTCGCGCGCGCAAAGACGAAGACTTTCAAGGGTTATCCCTATCTGAACGTCGAGGACAGGAACCGCGACGGCACGGCCGATTTCTATTCCTACACCCCGAAGGCGGCGGGCGGGCACACGCTTGAATTCGGGGCGTTCTTCGATCTCGCCGGGGACGGAACGCCGGACTGGATCGTGTTCAATGGCGGCAGCGCACTGGGGGAGGGCGGGGCGTTCAAGATCGTCTACTGGAGCCACCACGCCATCGACCGCAACAATGACGGGCGGTTCGACACGCTCGTAGTGGATTGCGTGGATCTCGACGGAAACGGACGGATCGATCCCGGGGTGAGCGCCTGGTTCTATGACGCGAATTTCGACGGCAAGTTCGACGCGGCGGAGCATATCGTGAAGGGCAAGGTGACGCGCATCGCGGTGAAAAACCGCCGGATCGACGCAAAGACGGCGATGAAAACGTTTCAAGAGATAAGGATCGGATCACCCTTCGGCACGCTGTTCGACGAGATTGCGCGGGATATCCGGGCCGCGCGCTGAGGCGTGCGGCCCTCCATGCGCCCGTCGCCTCGGGGCATCAGAAGCCCGAATTTCTCAGGGATTTCCGCCTCCGAGATCCCTTTCATCGCCTCGAAATCGTGGGCGTGATCGTGTCCGGCATGCATGTCGCGCATGGCTTCCAGCATTTCGTCGGGAGCGGGCGTGCCGTGGCTGTGATCGCCGGATCCGGCGGCAAGCGCCACCGATCCGCAGACGAGAGCCGCCGATAGGGGTAGCAGGAACATTGCCAGATGCCTTTTGACCTCCTCGCGATTGGGTGCGGCCGGGTCGCGGGACTGGCCTCGATGCCGGTCTTTGCCCAGTGTGATGCGAGATTGCCTGTGCTTTCAGGCTTTCTTGCCTGTCGCGGGCCGCCCGCGCGGGCGCGATCCTCCGGCGGCAGGACGTCGCAGGCCGCCTCGCGCTGTCGACTGCGCCGGGATAGGACACATATCATTGCGGGGACGCGGGAGGATCGCCATCCCTTGCCAGACGCCTGAAACCAGCCAGGAGATTACATCATGAGCCGCCCCGGATTGCCGAACCGCCGACATGTTCTGTCGGGCCTTGCCTTGGCCGGGGCCGGGCTGGCCTGCCCCGCGCTGGCCCAATCCCGTCCGCTGGTGCAGGTGGTGAAGGATCCCAATTGCGGCTGCTGCTCGGCGTGGATCGAGATCATGGCCGACGCCGGTTTCGACATGGAGGTTCGGAACGCGTCCTTTGACGCGTTGCAGCGCTTCAAGGCCGCCAGCGGCATAGCGCCCGACATGGCATCCTGCCACACGGCGGCGGTGGACGGGTATATCATCGAAGGTCATGTGCCGCCCGCCGACATCCGCCGCCTTCTGGCCGAACAGCCGGAGGCGATTGGCCTTTCCGTACCCGGCATGCCGTACGGCTCGCCCGGTATGGGGCCGGAGGATCAGAGGGAAGCCTATTCCGTCTTCCTGATCGGCAAGGACGGGCGCACCGAGGTTTTCGCCCATTACGCCGCAACGGCCTGATCGAGGCCGCTTCGCCCGGCCCGGGCAGACGATCCGCGCCAGCTGTGCTAGTCATGGTCTGCCGCCCGGGCAGGCAAACCGCGCTTGCGCCCGGCGAAAAGACCTGTCTGAACCGAGAAAGGACAAGATGCCCCGCGACACCAAGCTGATCCTCTGCCCCGTTAACCTGCGCCACCTGAAAACCGATTACAGCGCCTATGAAGAAGCGATCGCCATGGCGAAACGCCGGGGCGCGAAACTCCTCGTCGCCACCGTCGCACCCGAAATGGAGCGCAACCTGAACATCCGCGATTCCGAAGCCTTCTGGGGCGAGCAGTTGCAGAGCTTCCTGCAGACCCACCCCGCCGAGGGCGTCGAACTTGAAGCCGTCGTGCGCAAGGGCGCGGTGCACCGCCAGATCGTGAAGCTGGCCGACGAGCGCAACGTGGACGTCATCGTGATGGAATCCGCCAACCCCAAGGTGCAGGATTATCTTCTTGGCACCACGGCAAGCCATGTCGTGACCCACGCAAAGTGCTCGGTCTACGTGGTACGAAGCTAGCGATCCGCTTGGTGCGCGCGTTCGAGCACGTCGATCACCGCCGTCAGCGCCTTGTCGCCCAGCCCCTCGTCCGGCCCCTTCAGCGTCATGTCGACGAGGAGCCGGGGCATAGGTCGTCATGTTGGCGGGCGGAAGCGTCATAGGTGCCCGCAGGGGCGGTTGCTGCGAAATAGTCGTATCAGGGCCGCATCATGCCCATCGAGATCGGAAAGGGCCTGAACCGGGATGCCCGCCTTCCGGCAGGCCAGCGCGCCATGGATCATGGCCCACATGACGCCCTGCCGCACGGTGAAGAGGCCCGCGAAAAGCGCCGCCAGCATCCATCCCCGCCTTCTCGCCGACGTGGAGGGACGCGCCGCCCATCGTGCGGATCACGGGCTCGAACGCCAGCCACTGTGCCTCGGTGCCGAGCGGCCCGGCCCCGGTGGATCTGAGCAGGCCCGCCGCTTCCGTCTCTCCGTCGAAGGCGGCGACGTGAAGCGCGCAGATCCTGCCGTTTCCGCCCATGCCGTTGCCGCGCGGAACGCCCATCGCGTGGATATCCGCGCCGTCCTCGACTGGCAGGCCCAGCACGTTCGTCTGGTTCTTCAGGGCGGCGATCATCAGGGGGGTATAGCCATCGGGATTGCCCGTTTCCGTGCCTGCGCCCGCGTCCGGAAGCGCACGCGCCACCTCCTGAAACCCGCGCTGGGCGGCGGCGTGAAGCGCGGTTCCCATCGCCGACGTCTCGATATCGGGATCAGCACCGCGTGTGAGCAGCAGGGCCACGGCCTCGGATTGCCCGCTGAGCGCGGCCATCACGAGGGGTGTCACCATCTGCACGGCGTTGAAATCCGCACCGTCGTCTGTGAGCGCCTCGATCCCGGCGGTGCCGCCCTGGCGGCGGCATCATGGAGCGGGCCGGCCGTTGCCACTGCCGGGATCATCAGGATCGCCGACACATAGGTCAGCTGTTTCGTGACTTTCCCGACCCTTTGGGGTTGAGCGCAGTCTGGCACAAAACGCGTGTGATTGCCGTCAAGCGGGACGCGGGACGCGCCGGACGAACCAGGTATGTAACGCGAAGGCCCCAGAACCGGCCCTCGTCGTCTTTCCGGTCCCGCTCGCCTCTTGAACCAGCGTCAGAACTCTTCCATCGGCCGCCAGCCCCCGTCGGGCTGCCGAGTGTCGCGGTCGAAGGCGAACCAGCAGCCGCCGCCCGGGATCTGATCGTGGCGCCGGTCGATTTCACGCCCGGCCAGCGCGCAGTAAAGCAGCGTGCCCACGGCGCCGTGTCCCACCAGAAGAAGATCGCCACCCGGCCCGGCCAGCACCTCTTCCACCTCGGCCACAATCCGCGCCTGCGCGTCCCGCGCCCGTTCCCAGCCCCGGACGGAGGCATCCGGCGCGGCGAAGAATTGGTCCGCCACCCGCTCGAATTCCTCGGGTTCGAGGAACCCCGTGGCACTTCTGTCGTTCTCGTGCATAGCCGGGCGCACCTCCACCGGAACGCCCAGCGCCCTTGCCAGGGGTTCGGCGGTTTCGATCGCCTTCGCCTCGGCGCTCGAAACCACGCGCCGGGTGCCCGCCAGCGCGCCGGGCCGCTCCGCGAGGGCCGCGACCCGCGCGGCCCCCGTGGCGTTCAGCGACCAGTTGCGCACGTCCCGTTCGGGATCGATCACCACCTGCGGGTGGGTGAGATATCGGACGATCTGGCGCACGCCTTCTGATTGCATGGAGCCGCGCCGGGTGGAAGGGGGCCTGCCCGTCCCCCTCAGTGGCCGGGCGGCGGCGCCTCGCCCCGCAGGATGGCCAGCCTGTTTTCCGGCGCGTCGGGGGCGAGGAAATCGGGAATGGTTCTGCCCGTCCTGCGCGGGCGGGCGAGAAAGGCAACCGGCCATTCCGCCACGCGCTCTTCCTGCACATGGCGGTACTCGCCGGGGGCGGGTTCGTCGATGTATTCGCGCTGGAGGATCAGGGCCAGAGGCTCCTTCGCGCCGTTCGTGGCCGCCGCGAAGGCCATGGCCTCCTCGCAGGTGTCGAAGGCGTAGTAATAATCGCTGCCGTCCATCTGATCCCCGGCCCCGAGGCGCGGAGAGCACCAGACCCTGTATTCCAGCACCTCGTCCCACACATAGCCGCCCCCGGCCTTCGCCGCCGCCAGGTAGGAACCGACCTTGCCGGCATCGGCCGCCGGGGGGTATGCGCTGTCCTCGGTAATAGCGGCGGAACTCCACAATACGTTTCGCGGCGAAGGCTAGCGCGGTCGGGCGAGTGACGGCAAGGCGGCCCTCTTGCCCGGAGTCACGCGGGGGAAACCCCGCCGGGCATGGGTTCGGAGGATCGCGCCAGAGGAACGGTCGGCCTTTCGCCCGAGAGACACCTCCCCCGCGCGGGCCCGATGGCCTCATCCCCCTTCTCGCCCGGCTCGTCGCGTCTTTCAGAACGGGGTTCCCCGAGATCGCGCAGCTGACGCCAACGACGGCTTTGGGCCAAAGCGGTCAAATCTGCTAGTGTGGGCGGCGAATGAAGAAGATGCGTTCCGCCTGTTCCCTGGAGAACCTGAATTGACTCGGACGATTGAAACTGCCGCTGGGATGAGAAGTGGATCCGATGACGATGGGGTCGACGCCATTCTTGCCCGCATCAACAGCTGTACCTGCATTCACGATCTTCTTCATTTCCATGACCAGGAACGCCCCGGCCAGGTGGCCGTGCGGGACGAGATGGCGGAACTGACCTACTCGGATCTCTTGATCCGGGCAAAGCGACTGGCAGCGCGTCTCTCGGACGAGGGGCTGGGCCCGGGAGATCGCGTAGCCCTGTTGTCGAAGAACGATGTGGCCTTCGTCGATCTCATGATGGCGGCATCGATGACGGGCGTGGTTCTTGTTCCCCTCAATTTCCGGCTCGCGCAGGGTGAAATCGAGTTCATTGTCCGCGATAGCGGGGCCAGGTTCATTTTTGCAGGCCCTGACTTTCTGAAAACCGCGGAGTTGGCGGAAACCGAATGCGAAAGCTGTGAGCGGGTGATCGCGATTACCGCAGATGGATCCTACGATGGATGGAACTCCAGGCAGGACCTCGCATTCGACAGCAGACAGCGGGATGGCAAGAGCACGCTCTTCCAGATGTACACGTCGGGAACCACGGGTAATCCCAAGGGTGTCTTGCTCTCGCACGAGAACGTTCTGGCCCTGTGCCGCAACGGTGTAGAGTTCCTTGGACCGTTCAGGGAGACGTCTCGCAGCCTCGTTTGCATGCCCCTTTTTCATGTCGCCGGGAACGCGTGGCTGTTCTTCGGTCTCGCGGCGGGATGCAGCAATACGCTTGTTGTAGACATCACTCCCGACAGTCTGCTTCGTACGATCGCCGAGCGGGAGATCACCTGCACCCTTATGATCCCGGCAGTGATCCAGATGCTTGTGCTGGCGATGGAAGCACGAGGGCTGACGATCACAGGCCTCGAGACGGTGGCCTTCGGAGCATCCCCGATGCCGGCAGAACTGCTAAAGCGTGCTCAGGCTGTCTTTCCGGAAACCGGCTTCATCCACGTCTATGGCATGACTGAAGCCACTTGCATGTTCTGCGCCCTCGACCCGGCCGAATTGCGCGAGGGACGGCGGCTCGAGTCCTGCGGAAAGCCTTTTCCCGACGCGGAAATGAAGATTGTCGGGCCGGATGGCGTCGAGCTGCCCGTCGGCGAGATCGGCGAAATCACCTGCAGGACGCCGCAATTGACAACGGGCTACTGGAACAGGCCGGAGGCAACCGCCGAAGCCATTCGTGACGGCTGGTACCATACTGGCGACGCAGGTTCAGTCGATGAAGAAGGATTCCTCTACATTCGCGACCGCATTAAGGACATGCTGATCAGCGGCGGCGAAAACGTCTATCCGGCCGAAGTGGAAAATGCGATCCTTGCCCATCCATCCGTTGCTGAAGTTGCCGTGATTGGGGTGCCCGATGCGAAGTGGGGTGAAGTCGGCCTGGCCGTGGTCGTATTGAAAGACGGCGCGGACGCCACTTCAGAGGATATACAGGCCACCGTGCGCGAAAGACTGGCGGGTTTCAAAGTGCCGGCACACGTAGAATATGCAGCCGCGCTGCCTCGGAATGGCGCCGGGAAAGTGACCAAACAGACTTTGCGCAATAGCTTCGCAAAGAACTGATCTGCTGCAAATCCTCTGTGTGGGCCACACACCGCAGGGATGTTCGCCGAGCAAGCTTTCAAGGAATTGGCCCCAACGGCGGCTTCGCCCGCGAAGCAGAGGTTGGGGCGAAATCGTCGGAGCGGCGGCTCTGCGAGGAGGTGGAGATGCTCTTCGCACACCAGAAACGCATTCTCCGGCTCGACCGGTTGCGCCTCAGCGGACCAAATGGCACCAAGGACAAGTTCCTCCTCGCCGCAACGGCCCAGAACCCCAGGAAACTCGCCAAACTGATCCCCGCGACGCCCGCCCCGGCCTGAGAGCCGGGCGAAAGCGCATGCGACCACGATCCGATCGCGCTCCTCAACCCGACGTCTTCAACACAATTGGGCCGGAGCGGTCATCCATTCAGTCTGCGCCATCGCGTTCGGGATGTGCGGTTCGGCCTAAATGACGCGAGTTGTTTGAAGGATGGAAAGTTGGCATGATGGCTTTGGAAGATCCCGGCCGGGAGCTTCCAGGTTGTGCCAGTGCATCGGGCGGAGAAATCCGGCGAGATGCCGGATCCTGCGTTTGAGTCTCTGGCCTATGGGGAAGGGGAGACGGTGATGCTTGGGATCACCTTGAGACGGCACCTATGCCTATTTCTGACAGTCATCGCTTTTTGGACGTTTCAGTGCGCAGCGGAAGCGGAAGCGGAGACCCCAGTCGGCTCGAATGTCGATAGTCGAGTACTTGTCGGTGTTAGTGCATCCGCGGATACAGTGCAGACATTCCTGCCGGAGGGATGGTCATCCGTTCCCTTCCCGAGTGGTCCACTTGGCGGCGCCAACCTGCTACTCGTCTTCATCGACAGCCTGGTGCAGTACGACGCAGAGGGAAAACCTCTCGCGCCGGCCAGCCGCCGCGCCGTGGCGCTGGTGTCCCTCGGAAAGCAGACTACTGACGAAGAGGTCCGCCTCTTTGTCTTGCGCATCTACACGACGACGCCGGAGGTAGATCCATACAAAGTCAACCTAGCTGCGGAGATCCCTCGGAAGTCATCCGTCGAAGGGCCGGCGAATGGCGGCCGGGCGCGCTCGGACACATGGGAAGTCGAAGTTTCGAGTGGCGGCACGCTAAGCTTCCAACTGGATTACAAGACCGGCACCCCCAGCTGGACGCCTGGAGAAGCGTTCCCGCATTTGGCAAGTGTTCCCGATTTCTCACGCATCTACCGGTTCCGGCAAATGGTGGATCTGGTGGCAAGTACATCGCTGGGCAAACCAAGCTCCGGGGAGTTCAGCCTGAAAAGTAGCGTTCCCGAACTCGGCTCCCTTCTGGACGGCTCGGAAGAGATCGTGGCCGTAATGGACGTGCCGGTCTATGTGCGCGAGATCTGGCTGCCATGAAATAGTCGAACAATCAGGACCTACGACGAGAAAATGGGTCAGCCGAGACGGTCAGCTTCGTCCGCATCGCGGCCGTCGACATGTGTGAGCGCGAATGGCTGGCTTATCCTCTCCTTGCCCGGGGAGTAGAGCGCCGCAAGCCCGCCGGGCGGGCCCGGCCCGGCACGACCTACTGAGGCATCACGATCCCGAAGGTTGCCCCGCATCCCGTGCCATCGCTCTCGACGGTTGCCGCCCCGCCATGGGCCCGGGCAGTTGCCTGCACATTGGCGAGGCCGAGCCCCGTGGAACTCTCGCCGGAGGTCGGGCGGGCCGACAATGTCTGAAACGGAGTGAACACCTTCTTCATGTCTTCGTCGGACAGGCCCTGCCCCTGATCCCTGACCAGAATGGTGAACTGGTGTCGTCGCTTCGAACCGATACACGCACCTCCGTACCCGGCTGTGAGTACTTGATTGCGTTTGAAATCAGGTTGTCGATGGCTTCGAGGCACAGGCTGTCATCGAGGCTGGCCCAGCAGTTCGCCTGCCCGTCGAAGGCAAGCGTGATCGATTTCCGGCGGGCTTCCCGCGAATTGGTTTCGATTGCGGTCGCCACGAGGATGGAGACATCCACCCGCCGCCGCCGGAGTTCGATCTCTCCGGTTTCCGACCGGCAGCGCGTCTGCGTGGCATCGATCGCGCCGGTCAGACGGTCGGCATTGGCCATGATCCTGGCGATCCGGCCCTCGATTTTTTCGCGATCGGCGTGCTGCCTGCCCATGAGCGATTGCAGGAGTTCCGTCTGCGCGACGATGGCGGATAGCGGGTTGCGAAGGTCATGGGTCACCATGCCCAAAAGCGCCGTCTTGGTCTGGTTGGCATCGTGCAGCGCCTGGTTTCGGGCCTGCAGGGTTTCGTTCGTCTGCACCAGTTCGGCAATCAGCTTGTCGCGTTCGTCGGCCAGTTGTTTGTGGCGCTGCTCCGCCTCCACCCGTGCCCCGAAGATCCGGACAATGGCATCCGCCGCTTCCGGCGATCTTATCGGCACCTTCGAGAAGACCGCGATATGGCCGATCACGTGGTCGCGGCCATCGTGAATGGGAACGCCGACATAGCCTGAAAGCCCCTCTTCCTTCGGAAACCGGTCAGCCAGATCGGTGGGGATGACGATGGTCTTGCCCTGATAGACCTGCTGGCACGGCGTGCCGTCGAGATCGTATTCGATATTCTCGACCGCGACCCCTGCCTCGATCGCGAAAATGGCGCGGGCGCGGGTGGGTGGGTGCCCCTCGCCGAGGGTGATCAGCACCAGTTCCGCGTCCATGACATCCTTGAGCGTTCCGACGAGCTTTTCGAGGAACGGCACACCAATCTCGCCGCCGATGCTCGCGGCCATGATCCTCAGGCGCAACGTGGGATCGGAAGGGTTTTCGTCTGCCGGGATGTCCAATGTTTCTTAACCAAGAGGGTCCGCGCACAAGGCGGCGATCAGCTCTCCACGTGTCATCTGGCCGCAGAGTATCACCTGGCCGCGGCGGTTGCGACAGGAACACCCCGGAGAGAGGTGACGCGAATGGCCGCTTACGGCCCGGACCGAAACCCTTCTGCCCTACGCCGCCGGTGTGCCTTCATCGTGCGAGGCCCTTGCTGAGACTGGCTTTGTTTTCTAACCTCGTGCGGAACAGTCACACTCAACAACGGGAGGGCACAAGCTGAACATGCGTATCATCCGCCGACTTCAGCATGGTCCCCGTTTCGCCCTGTAAATTCGTTTGCAGGGCTGGCCAGAGGCACAATCTCGATCGGTCTGCCCAAAGCCGCGCTGCGGCATCTCTTTGTAAGACCCGAGACTCCAATGACTGTCATGAACATCAGCGCTTTGAGCGTGATCCTTGGTGAGCCCCTCTTTGAAGACCTGAACCTGACAATTTCCAAAGGCGACCGCATCGGGCTGGTCGCGGCAAACGGGTGCGGGAAAACCACCCTTCTGGAATGCCTTTCCGGCACATTCGACCCCACCCATGGCGAGATCGTCCGCGCGCGTGGTTTGCTGGTTGGTTTTGTCCCGCAGAACGTGCCGGACCACGCATATGCCCTGACGATTTACGACTGGGTTCTGAACGCGCTGCCTGCCGAACAGGCGGCGTTCGAAAGCTGGCGTGTGGATGTGGTTCTGGGGGACCTCGGCGTTCCCTATGACCTGCAGCAGCTTCCGTTGAGCGCGCTCAGCGGTGGCTGGCAGCGCACCGCGCTTCTGGCCGCAGCATGGATCAGGGAGCCCGGTCTTCTGCTGCTGGACGAACCGACCAACCACCTCGATTTGCAGCGCATCGGGTTGTTGCAGGAGTGGCTGTCGGCCCTGCCGCGCGATGTGCCGGTTGTGATCACCTCCCATGACCGGGCCTTTCTGGATGCCACGACCAACCGTACGCTTTTCTTGCGCCCGGAACGCTCGCGCGTGTTTTCCCTGCCCTACACGGCGGCGCGCGCGGCGCTTGACGAGGCCGACGGGGCGGATCAGCGCCGCTTCGCGAACGACCTGAACAAGGCCCAGCAGCTCCGCAGGCAGGCCGCGAAGCTGAAGAATATCGGCATCAACTCCGGCTCCGACCTGCTGGTGACCAAGACCAAGCAGCTGAACGACCGGGCGGCGCAGATCGAGGCCGCGGCCAGACCCGCCCATAGCGACCGGAGCGCCGGAGAGATCAGGCTGTCAAACAGCGGCACCCATGCCAAGGCGCTGGTGACACTGGAGGATGTGCCGGTTCAAACGCCGGATGGCCGGCTGCTGTACAAGACAGGACAGAAATGGATCCTGCCGGGCGATCGCATCGTGCTTCTTGGCGCCAACGGCACCGGAAAAACCCAGCTGGTCAGGATGATCCAGCAGTCGCTGGATGGCGGTGGGGGCCCGGTGAAATGCGCGCCTTCGGTGGTGTCGGCCTATTCGGATCAGCATCTGAGCCAGTTTTCGGACGACGACACGCCCATGACCGTTGTGACCGGGCAATTCGATATCGGCGACCAGCGCGCGCGCGGCGTTCTGGCGGGCGCCGGCCTGAAGATACAGATGCAGGACACCAGGGTCGGCGCCCTGTCCGGCGGGCAAAGGGCGCGGCTGGCCCTGCTGGTTCTGCGGCTCATCAATCCGAACTTCTACCTGCTGGATGAACCGACCAACCATCTTGATATCGAAGGGCAGGAAGCGCTGGAGGACGAGCTTGTTGCGCATAGCGTATCTTGCCTGCTTGTCAGTCACGACCGCAGCTTCCTGCGCAATGTCGGCAACCGGTTCTGGCAGATCAAAGGCAAGAGGCTCGAGGAAGTAGACAGCCCCGAGCCGTTCCTTGCGGGAGAAATGAATGGGGCGTAAGCTCCGATGGCCCGGCATCCTCCTGCCGGGCCGTCGCCCCGGGCGAGCGGCCTTGCGCGTCTGCAGCCCTACCTCGGCCGGTTCTGCAGGGCTGCTTCAGACCAGGGTCACAGGGGCGCTTCCGCGCCGCAAGTCCGGTAGGAGCCCATGAGTGACATCGATCGCATCCGCAGCGAATGGCCGACGTCGGTAAGAGCAGTCGTTGTAGCGCAAAGGCGGACTTTGCCGCGGCAGGGATTACAGTGCGATGACGGTGCCACGCGTAGCGATCACTCACTCAACGTTTGCAGCCTGCTGCCGAGCAGACGATCGATGAGAAGGCTGAGAAGTTCTACCCGGCTGTGGACGCCAGCCTTTCGAAAGATCGCGTTGAAATGCGCCTTTACGGTGCCCTCTGCGCTGTCCCGCATTTCGGCAATCTCCTGTGTCGAGAGCCCTTTTACCAGAAACAAGGCAATGTCGCGTTCCGCAGGGGAGAGCGACCAAGCGTCGAACTGTGCCATGATCACGGCGTGCACCTCGGCGCTGGCATTTTTCAGGCTCTCTTCGAGGTGGGCTTCACGGCGGCGGAGGCTGGCGAGTATCCGGCCTTCCAGTGCGAACGCAATGAGCAGGCTCAGGGTCGCAAGAGCCTCGATGATGAGATGCCCGTCCAGACTGCCCGGCCCGCCTTCGAAAAAGTCCTGAACCGCGTCCGTGACGAAAAAGACGGCGCAGGCCAGCTGCACCGCCATCAAAAGGATCAGGGCTGTTGGATGCCGGACGGCGGAGTCGGAAATCATGCAACCATTTCTTGGTCCTTTTGAATTTCCTTACAACCTGTGATCATGGCGCGTGGCAGATTCACGCTCGTCCGCCAGCTTTCAAAGAGAACGGCGGCGACGTGCAGGACGACCGAGACCTCGGCCCACGCGACGGCAGTTTCGTGAAGCTCTTCGGGCCATTCGACCCCCCAGAACATGTCCGTGGTCATCAGCCATCCGGACACCCCGATCACGAGCATCGAAAGAAGCAGATTGTAGATCATCAGCGCGCCGAGCGGGGTATGCCCGATGTGGATCCGTCGGATGCCGTTCAGGATGTCGCGCATCTGGCCTAGCGACGCGGAGATATCCGGCGGGAAGGAAGAGAACCGCGCAAAGCGTGTTCCAACCACACCCCAGATCAGGCGAAGGATCACGAGCGCGACCACGATGTAGCCGACCCACTGATGCAGTTTGCCGTCATCGTCCAGCACGAGCGCGTTGGCAGCGAACCCGGCCACGAGCGACCAGTGAAAGACCCGCACCACGGGATCCCAAACTTTCAATCTTTGCATGGCGGATATTCCTCTGCACGACCCGCCGCAGGCCCTCGGAGATCCGAGAGCCTGCGGCCAACGCCAATCAATCGTCCTCTTCGATCTCGACGATCTCGAAGGCGGCATTCATGAACACCTCGTAACGGTGGCCGTCCTTTTTCGCGTAGGCCTCGTACTTTCCGTCTTCGATCTTGATCTTGCCGACTTCGTATCCCTGCTCGGTCAGAAGTGTGCGGATCTGCGCGGTGTTCTCGTCGGTCAGTTCAACGTTGCCCGATGCAAGAGCCGCCCCCGTCAGCAAAAGCGAAACGGCGAGAGTGGCTGCGGATTTTCTGAACATTGCTTGCTCCTGGGTGAATGGATCGGGACCTTGCGCCCGATGCCCTGTAGGGAGTGCATTTATTGGGAGATGTGAACTAACCGTTCGGTCTAGTCGGTCGTCTCAACCGAAAAGCAGCCACAATTATATCACTGGATTATGCCAAACTGAGCGGCTTCTTGCCTGTGCTTGGTGGTACCTTTGGATTGGCGGTCCGTTTGTCACTTCCTTCGCCGTAAGTCGCCAGGCCACCCTGTTTGGCTGGCGACCCCTTGGTCCGCAAACCGGTGATCAAAGTGTATTAGCGCGAATGGCCGGCCTATCCTTCCCTTGCCCGGAATCGAGGGCAGCTGGCCCACCGGCCAGGGCCCGACCGTCCGGACAGGCAGGCTCTGCAAGGTTTCTCGCGCGTGTCCGCTCCTTTCGCCGCGTGCGCACGATAAACCGAAAAGGGGCCGCTTGCGCGACCCCTTCCCAACTCTTCTGCCAGACGTCCGGCGAAGCAGCTTACATCATGCCGCCCATGCCGCCCATGTCGGGCATGCCGCCGCCGGCGCCCGCGCCTTCCTTGGCGGGCTTGTCGGCAACCATGGCTTCCGTCGTGATCAGGAGGCCCGCCACCGAGGCGGCGTCTTCCAGAGCGGTGCGGACAACCTTCGCCGGGTCGATGACGCCGAACTTGAACAGGTCGCCATACTCTTCGGTCTGGGCGTTGAAGCCGAACGACAGGTCGTCCGATTCACGCACCTTGCCGGCCACGACCGACCCGTCGACGCCTGCGTTCGACGCGATCTGGCGCAGCGGGGCTTCGAGCGCACGGCGCACGATGGCCACACCGGCATCCTGGTCGCTGTTCTCGCCCTTCACGCCTTCCAGAGCCTTGGCACCCTGAACGAGCGCCACGCCACCGCCGACCACGATGCCTTCCTGAACGGCGGCACGGGTGGCGTTCAGCGCGTCGTCGACGCGGTCCTTACGCTCTTTCACTTCGACTTCGGTCATGCCGCCGACGCGGATGACGGCAACGCCACCGGCGAGCTTCGCAACCCGCTCCTGCAGCTTCTCGCGGTCGTAATCCGAGGTGGTTTCCTCGATCTGGCCACGGATCTGGGCCACGCGGGCTTCGATTTCCGACTTGTCGCCGGCACCGTCGACGATGGTGGTTTCGTCCTTCGTGATCGAAACGCGCTTCGCCGAGCCGAGCATGTCGATGGTGACATTCTCGAGCTTCATGCCGAGATCTTCCGAGATCACCTGGCCGCCCGTGAGGATCGCGATGTCCTGCAGCATGGCCTTGCGGCGGTCACCGAAGCCCGGAGCCTTGACGGCGGCGATCTTCAGGCCACCGCGCAGCTTGTTCACGACGAGCGTGGCGAGGGCTTCGCCTTCCACGTCTTCGGCGATGATCAGAAGCGGCTTCTGCGACTGGATGACCGACTCGAGCAGCGGAACCATCGGCTGCAACGACGAGAGCTTTTTCTCGTGCAGCAGGATGACGGCGTCTTCCAGTTCGGAGGTCATCTTGTCGGGGTTGGTGACGAAGTAGGGCGAGAGATAGCCGCGGTCGAACTGCATGCCTTCGACGACTTCGGTTTCGGTCTCGAGACCCTTGTTCTCTTCGACGGTGATCACGCCGTCATTGCCGACCTTCTGCATCGCGTCCGCGATCTGGCGGCCGATTTCGGCCTCGCCGTTCGCGGAGATCGTGCCGACCTGCGCAACCTCGTCGGAGTCTTTGACTTCGCGGGCGGCGTTCTTGATGTGCTCGATCACGTTCGACACGGCGAGGTCGATGCCGCGCTTGAGATCCATCGGGTTCATGCCGGCGGCAACCGACTTCATGCCCTCTTTCACGATGGCCTGGGCCAGAACCGTGGCGGTGGTGGTGCCGTCGCCGGCCTCGTCATTGGTGCGCGAGGCGACTTCTTTCACCATCTGCGCGCCCATGTTCTCGAACTTGTCCTCGAGTTCGATCTCCTTGGCCACCGTCACACCGTCCTTGGTGATGCGGGGGGCGCCGAAGCTCTTCTCGATAACGACGTTGCGGCCTTTCGGGCCGAGCGTCACCTTCACCGCGTCGGCAAGGATGTTCACACCCTTGAGCATGCGGTTGCGGGCGTCGGTGTCGAATTTGACGTCCTTGGCAGACATGTTGCTGTCTCCTGTTAATACGTTTGTTCAGTTAGACCGAAAAGGGGCGGGCCTCAGGCGATGACGCCGAGGATGTCGCTTTCCTTCATGATCAGAAGTTCTTCGCCGTCCAGCGTGATCTCGGTGCCCGACCATTTGCCGAACAGGATCTTGTCGCCGGCCTTGACGTCCATCGCGATCCGATCGCCGTCGTCGTCTTTGGCGCCTGCGCCCACAGCGACAACTTCGCCTTCAGCGGGCTTTTCCTTGGCGCTGTCGGGAATGATCAGACCGCCTTTGGTCTTTTCGTCCGACTCGACACGGCGGACGAGCACGCGGTCATGCAGCGGAGTGAATGCCATCTTCGAACGCTCCTTGGTTCATTTTTCTCCCATGTTAGCACTCACTGGCAGAGAGTGCTAACGGCGCGGAGATAAGGAAGCGGATGGCGTGTGTCAACCAACGGGTGCGAAGATTTTTTCGCGGCCCGGGCCCGAAGGAGGCCCGGCTGGAGGGCGAGGACTACCGCGACAGGGGCCGCAATGCAACCGGCCCGGGGCGGAACGCTTTGTGGCAAGTCTGCGAACAATAGCCGGCCCCGGCCCTTCCCTGCCAAACTGCTGCCCGTTTTGGTTGATTAATCTTTCCGCGCTTGGCCTTATGCCCCTGCCCTCCTGCCGCCTGAAGGACCCCTTGATGCTGCGCCACCTCACCGCCCTCGCCCTCAGCCTTCTGATGCCCGCCGCCGCCTACGCGGCCTGCGAGGGCGAAAACCTGATCGCGGCGCTTCCCGCCGACCTCAAGGCCGAGCTTCGGGCGGAAACCGCCGCCCACGCCTATCCCGAGGGCAATATCTGGCGCGCCGAGAAGGACGGGAAGACGGTGCATGTGGTCGGCACCGTGCATATCCACGATCCGCGCCTTGCCGCGATCCGCGACGAGGTGGCCCCGGCGATGGCCGGGGCCGACGTGCTGATCCTCGAGGCGACGACCTCGGACCAGGCCGCGCTTCAGCAGCGGATCATGGCGAACCCCGAGGTCGCGTTTTTGACCGAGGGCCCCTCGCTGATCGATCTTCTGGGGGACGAGACCTGGGCGTTGCTTGCGGGCCGGCTGGAGGAGCGCGGCGTGCCCGCCATGGTCGCCGCGCAGTTCCGCCCCTGGCTCGTCAGCGTCACGCTCGCCCTGCCGCCCTGCGCGATCGTCGATCAGCAGGCCGGGAAAGCCGGGCTTGACGCGATGCTCGAAGCCGAGGCGGAGCGCCTGGGCCTGGCAATCGATACGCTCGACGATCTCGACCGGATCCTCGAGGTGATCTCGGCCGGCACGCTCGACGAACAGGTCGAGATGCTGAAGGTCGCGCTTCAGATGGATATCGACGGCGCGGCGATGATCGCCACCACGCTCGACAGCTACCTTTCGGGGCGGCACCGGGAATTCGTGGAGTTCAGCCGCGTGCAATCCAGACTTCTGACCGGCAGCAACGCGTCGGTCGATGCTTTCCTCGAGACCGTGCTGGTGGAGCGGAACCGCGACTGGGCCGAGAAGCTGCCCGCCCTGATCGAGGGCCGTGACGCGGTGATCGCTGTGGGCGCGGCGCATCTGTCGGGGGAAACCGGCGTCCTGATGACGCTGGAACGCCTGGGCTACCGTCTGACCCGGCTGTGACGGCGCGCCATTTGAGTACTTCTGCCAAAATGAAGGGGCCGGGTCACTCCCCTTCCCAACTTCCCGCCCAATGGGTCAGCCCCGCGCGGCCCTCTGGCGTGAGCGCATAGATCCCGCGTTCGACGCGACGAAACCAGCCATAGTGATTGTCGGCCATGATCCGCGTGGCCTGTGGCACGCGGGCGGCACGCGCGACGATCGCGCCCTTCTCCGGCCCCGTCTCCGCCAGATAGGCCGCGCAGCGCAGCGCCTCCTGCCGGTAGCCGGTGACAAGCCCGTGCCGCGTGGCCCCGCCATCGTTCGGATCGCCCTGAAGCCGGGCGAAGGCCTTCAGGAGCCGGTCCGCCCGCACCTTCGACTTGCGCGGCCGATAGGGCCCGGGATCGCAGCGGATCTCGGCCAGACCGCCCGTGACGGTGATGAGCCCGAGCCCCAGCCGCCGGCAGAGCCTGAGATTGTCGGCGATCTGCCGGCGCGCGGTTTTCCCGGTGGGCCGGGGCACGACGATATAGACCGTGTCGGTCAGCGCGAGCCGCCGCACCGCCTGATGGTAGAGTGCGAGCGTGAAGCCCGTCTTCAGTTCAAGAACCACCGGCGGCTCGTCGCCGCGGACCGCGACCACATCGGCCGCGCCGACCTCGCCCTTCACTTCGAAGCCCCGGGCTTCGAGCAGGGATTTGACCGGTTCGTAAAGCTCCGCCTCGCGCATGAGGGCCACATTACGGCAATCCCTTCGCCGCTGGCCAGAGAGGCGGGATCTTAAGCAGTCTGTTTACCTTTTCTGCCTATGGCATCGGCGCAGGACGACGTGGGGATGCTTGGAATACGATGCCAAAAGGGCAGGAGAAAACCCCTTCCGGTTTCTATGAAAGCCTGATCGCCCGCCATGGGACCGACAGCGTGATCGTGACCGACGGCGCCGGCAAGACGGTGTGGGTGAACGGTGCCTTTTCGCGGATGAGCGGCTTTTCGATCGAGGATATGCGCGGGCGGCGGCCGGGCGAGATACTTCAGGGGCCCGACACCGATCCCGCAGCGATCGCCGCCCTATCCGAGGCCCTGAAGCGGCGCCAGTCGCTCAGCACCGAGATCCTGAACTATACCAAGCACGGCGAACCCTACTGGATCGAGATGCACATCACGCCGATCTTCGACGAGGCCGGGCAGCACACTCATTTCCTGGCGATCGAACGCGACGTGACCGAGCGCCGCGCGCTCGAGACCAAGAATTCGGAAGTGATGGAGCTAGAGCGCCAGCGCGAGCGGGAACGTTCGCTTCTGAGCCAGATCAATGAATGGCTGTATTCCGCCAAGTCGATGGACGAACTGCTTAAGGTCGCGCGGAAGGCGATGGCCACGCTTCTGCCCGAGGCCGAAGGCAGCCTTTACATCTATACCGACGACCGTGACACGCTGGAGGTGGCCTCGGCCTGGGGCGACCGGCGGTCGATCGACGCGATCCAGCCCGACGAATGCTGGGCGCTGCGGCGCGGGCGCGCCTATTCCTTCGGCACCCGGGCGATCGAATTCGCCTGCGCCCATGTGGAGGATGAAAAGCACCCGTTCTTCTGCCTGCCGATCGTCGCCGACGGCGAGACGATCGGGATGCTTCACGTGCGCTTCACCGCGTTTCACCTGAGCGGGCTGAACCGGATGAAGCTTGAAACCTTCATCCAGAAGCGCTGGCTTCTGTGCCTGCTTTGCGCCGAACAGATGAGCCTTGCGATCGCCAATGTCAGGCTGCGCCAGATGCCTCTCGACCAGTCGGTGCGCGACCCGCTGACGAAGGTGTGGAACCGCCGCTGGCTGGTGGAAACCACGGGGCGCATGATCGCACAGGCGCGGTCGGGCGAGATGGAACTGGCGATCGTCGCCTGCGACATCGACGAGTTCAAGCAGTTCAACGACCGCTTCGGCTATGACGCGGGCGACTTCGTGCTGCGCGAGATCGCCGAGGTTCTGACCGATGTGGCGCGCGACCGGGGCGCAGTCTGCCGCGCGGGCGGGGAGGAGTTCGTGATCCTCGCACCCGGGCTTGCCCATGACGAGGCGATGGGGCTGGCCGAGGATATCCGAGCCGCCCTCGGTGTTCTGAAACTGTCCTACGAGGGCGAAAGCCTGCCGCCGGTCACGATCTCCGCCGGTGTGGCGAGCTATGCGGTGGGGGCCTCGGCGCAGAGCATTCTGCGCGCGGCCGATGCCGCGCTGTACGAGGCCAAGAACGGCGGCCGCGACAGGGTGATCTCGGCCCAGGCGGTGGCAAGCGAGGCAACGAAGCGCAAGGCGCCCGCCGCGGCCTCCTGACGCGCCCCTTAACTTCACCCGAAAGCGGGGGTAGAAGGCGCGCGACAGTGATGACCCGAGGGACCGTTCACCCATGACGACGCTTGTTTTCGGCCACAAATCGCCCGACACCGATTCCACCGGCAGCCCGCTGATCTGGGCCTGGTATCTCAGCGAGATCAAAGGCACCCCGGCGGAGGCCCGCCTTCTGGGCACGCCCAACACCGAGGCCGCTTTCATGCTGGACCGCTGGGCGATCGCCCGGCCGGCGATCATCGACAGCGTTTCCCCCGGCCAGCCGGTGGTGATCGTCGACACGAACAACCCCGCCGAACTGCCCGATGCGATCAACGAGGCCGACATCCAGGGGATCATCGATCACCACAAGCTGGTGGGCGGCCTTGAAACCAAGGGCCCGATCGACATCACGGTGCGGCCGCTTGCCTGCACCGCGACGATCCTGCACGATCTGATCGGCGACGACATGGACCGCATGCCCGAACCCCTGAAGGGCGCGATGCTGACCTGCATCCTCTCCGACACGCTGGAATTCCGCTCCCCCACCACGACGCCACATGACCGCGCGGTGGCCGAGGCGCTGGCGGCCGATCTGGGCGTGTCGATCCCTGAATACGCGGCAGAGATGTTCGCGGCGAAATCCGACGTCTCGGCCTTCTCGGAAGCCGAGCTTCTGCGGATGGATTCGAAGGAATACGAGGTTGGCGGGCTCGAATTCCGGGTTTCCGTGCTTGAAACCACCTCGCCCGGCACGGTGCTCGACCGGAAGGAGGCGCTGATGGCCGCGATGGGGCCGGTGGCGGAAGAGGACGGGGCGAACCAGGTGCTTCTCTTCGTCGTCGACATCCTGAACGAGGAAGCCACGCTGCTGGTGCCAAATGACACCGTGAAAGCGGTGGCCGAAAAAAGCTTCGGCGCCACGGTCACGGGCGATACCGTGGTGCTGCCCGGCATCGTCAGCCGTAAAAAGCAGATCATTCCGAACCTCACGGTCTGAACCGCTTCCCGGATTCCGATCCGGGGAACGCGGCGGAAGAGGCCCGCTCTTCCGCCGAGAAGCGTGCTGCCCCGCAAGTTGAGGATCAGCGCAGGCGATATGTCGCGGTACCGCAGAAGAAACGCCGCCGTCCCATGGGGTCACCGGGGATCGGCTGGAAGCGCCGCCGCAAATGCGCCATAGGGGGCTGGAGAGACGCCAGAAAGGACACTCCATGACCCCGATCCTGACGAGCCTTGCCGAGGTTTCAGACCGCTATGATGCGCTCTTCTGCGATCTCTGGGGGTGCCTGCATAACGGCGTCCGCGCCCATCCCGAGGCCGTCGCGGCACTTCAGGCGTTTCGCGCAAGGGGCGGCAAGGTCGTGCTTCTGACCAATGCGCCGCGTCCGCGCGCGGATGTCGCGCGGCAGGTGGCGAAACTCGGCGTGCCCGACGACGCCTGGGATACCATAGCCACGTCGGGCGACAGCGCACGGCTTGCGATGTTCAAATGCGTCGTGGGCACCCGCGTCTACCATATCGGCGAACAGCGCGATCTCACCTTCTTCGAACCGATCCACCTGATCGAGGATTGCCCGACGATCGAGCGCGTGCCCCTTCCCGAGGCCGAGGGCATCGTCTGCACCGGCCCATTCGATGCGCTGGCCGACCCGGCGGTGAACCGGCCCGATTTCCTTTACGCCAAGCAGAAGGGGCTGAAGCTTCTTTGCGCCAACCCAGATATCGTGGTCGACCGGGGCGACACGCGGGAATGGTGCGCAGGCGCGCTGGCCGCGCTTTACAGCGAAATGGGGGGCGAAAGCCTTTACTTCGGCAAGCCCTACCCGCCGGTTTACGATCTCGCACGCCGCCGGCTGGCCGAACTCGGTCAATCGGTGGCAGATGCCCGTATCCTCGCCGTGGGCGACGGGATTCACACCGATATCAAGGGCGCGCTGGGCGAGGATATCGATTCGCTCTTCGTCACCGGCGGCCTCGCGGCAGCAGAGACGAAAACCGCGACCGATCCCGACCAGGCGGCGCTCGATGCCTTCGTGGCAGAGGCGCAGACCCAGCCCACCTATGCGATAGGTCAGCTTCGCTGATCCTCTTTTCGCTGGACTTCCTGCGATCGCAAAGTAATTAAGTTTCAAAATCCGATCACGTCGGGTTCAAAAGTTACTTTGTGAGAGGCCGCCCATGCTGGACAACATGCCCCGCGGAACCATCGTCATCGAAGATCTCGAAGTGGGCATGACCCGCGAGCTGACGAAACTGGTGACCGATCACGATATCGAGCTTTTTGCCGAAGTCTCGACCGACCGGAACCCGGTGCACCTCGACGACGCCTATGCGATGGATACGATCTTCGGCGGGCGCATCGCCCACGGGATGCTGACCGCCGGGCTGATCTCGGCGGTAATCGGCGAACAGCTTCCGGGCCACGGCACCGTCTATCTCGGCCAGTCGCTCAAGTTCCTGGCCCCCGTCCGCCCCGGCGACCGGGTGCGCGCGGTCGTCACCGTACTGTCGATCGATTACGGCAAGCGCCGCGTGCAGCTTGAAACGCGCTGCGAGGTCGACGGGAAACCGGTGCTGACGGGCGAGGCCACGGTGCTTGCCCCCTCCGCCAAGTTCGACTGACTTGCACGCCCCCGGGCGCGCCGATAAGCGTGCGTCCATGCGGATTGTCAGGGACCCACGCTATGCTGACCCCGAGGATCGCGGCGCCGCCGCGGCGATCGGCAATTTCGACGGGGTGCATCTCGGCCACCAGGCGGTGATCGGGCTTGCCGCCGAGGCCGCGAAGCGACTGGGCATCCCCACCGGCGTCGTCACGTTCGAGCCGCACCCCCGCGAATACTTCGCCCCCGACGCGCCGCCCTTCCGGCTGATGAGCGCCGAGGCGAAGGCCCACCGGCTGGAAGCGCTAGGGGTCGAGCGGCTTTACGAACTGTCGTTCAATGCGCCCTTGTCGCAACTCACGCCGGAGGCTTTCGCACGCGAGATTCTGGCAGAGGGCCTTGGCCTCAAACACGTGGTCGTGGGCGAGGATTTCTGTTTCGGCAAGGGCCGCGCGGGCACCGCCGCCGATCTTGAACGTTTCGGGCGCAAGATGGGCTTTGGCGTCACCGTCACGCCACTTCTGGAAACAGGAGGCATCGAAGTGTCCTCCACCCGCATCCGCGAGGCGCTGTCGGAGGGGAGGCCCGAGGACGCCGCGCGCATGCTCGGCCACCTTCACCGGATCGAGGGCGAGGTGATCCGCGGCGAACAGCGCGGGCGCGATCTGGGCTATCCCACCGCGAACATGTCGATCGACGGGCTGCACCCGCCGAAATTCGGGGTTTACGCGGTGCGCGTACGCGTTCTCGACGGGGCGAATGCGGGCGACTATACGGGCGTCGCTTCGCTGGGCGTCCGGCCCATGTTCGGGGAAAACCTTCCCAATCTCGAAACCTTCCTGTTCGATTTCGCGGGCGATCTTTACGGAGCGCATCTGTCGGTCGCGCTTGTGGCCTACCTGCGCCCGGAAGAGAAATTCGACAGCCTCGAGGCCCTCATCACCCAGATGGACCGTGACAGCGCGAAGGCGCGCGAGATCCTTGGGCGCTGATCCGATCGACCGCGAGGGGCTGCGCGACCGGTTCTGGGAACGGGTCCCGCTCAGGAACCTCACCCCGCGGGAGTGGGAGGCGCTTTGCGACGGCTGCGGGCGCTGCTGCCTGAACAAGCTTGAAGACGAAGACACCGGCGAGGTCGCCTTCACCCGTGTCGCCTGCCGCCTGCTCGATGGCGAGACCTGCCGCTGCGGGCAATACGACATCCGCAAGACGCTGGTGCCCGAATGCGTGGTGCTGACGCCGAAATCCCTGCCGGACGTCGCCTATTTCATGCCGTCGACCTGCGCCTACCGCCTTCTTCACGAGGGCAAGCCGCTTTACGACTGGCACCCGCTTCTTTCCGGCTCGTCGGAGACGGTGCATAGCGCGGGCATCTCTGTCAGGGGCTGGACGGTGCCCGAATTCGAGGTACCCGAGGACGAATGGGAAGACCATCTGATCGAGGACGCCCGCCCGTGAATTTCGCATCCGACAACACCGGCCCCGCCCATCCCGACGTGATGGCGGCGCTCTTGCGCGCAAACGAAGGCTATGCCACGCCCTATGGCGAGGATGCGCTGATGGGGCCGGTCCGCGACCGGATCCGCGAGACATTCGGGGCGCCCGAGGCCGAGGTCTTCCTCGTCGCCACGGGCACCGCTGCCAACAGCCTGGCGCTGGCCTGCCTCGTCGAGCCCTGGCAGGCGATCTACACCTCCGCCGTCTCGCATATCCAGGCCGACGAGTGCGGCGCGCCGGAATTCTTCACCGGCGGGGCGAAACTCGTGCTCGTGCCCGAGACGGATGCGCGCATGACGCCCGAGGGGCTGGATGCCACGATCCGCGAGGGCCTGCCCCGCGGGCTTCACTTCGTGCAGCCAGGCGCGGTGTCGATCACCCAGGTCACCGAGCGCGGCACTGTCTATGGGCTCGATACGCTGGCGGGGCTCACCCACGTTGCAAAGGCCCATGGCTGCCCCGTTCACATGGACGGCGCGCGGTTTACGAATGCGCTCGTCGCCCTTGGCGCGACACCCGCCGAGATGAGCTGGAAGGCCGGCATCGACGTGCTTGTCTTCGGCGGCACGAAGAACGGGCTTATGGGCGCCGAGGCGGTAGTGTTCTTCGATCCCGCCAAACGCGACGAGGCCACCTTCCGCCGCAAGCGCGGAGCACAGCTTTTCTCGAAACACCGCTATCTTTCGGCGCAGTTCGCGGCCTATCTGGAAGACGATCTGTGGCTTCGCATGGCGCGCGCGGCGAACGATGCGGGCCAGCGGCTGGCGAAGGGCCTCGCCGCCCTGCCCCATGCCGATCTCCTCCACCCGGCGGAGGCCAACATGATATATGTCGCCCTGCCACGGGCCGCCCACCGCCGCGCGGTGACGGCAGGGGCAGAGTATTTCATGACGCTCGACGCGCTCGAAGGCGGGGCGGAGGACGACATGATCCCCGCCCGGCTCGTAACGAACTGGGCAACGACGGAAGCCGAGATCGAGGCGTTCCTCGCCCACATTGCCTGAAGGAGACCCGACCCATGATCGAAGCCTGCCCCGTCCTTGCCATCCGCAGACCCGTGCGTCGCCCGACCGACGCACAGATCGCGGCCTTCGCCGACACGCCCACCAGCTTCATCGTCGATGCCATGGCGGGCCAGGGCGCGCTGGCCGCCGCGATCGCCCCCTTGAGTACGGAGTTGCCGCAAGCCGCCCATGGCCCCGCGCTGACCGTCAACGCGGGCCCGGGCGATTGCCTTGCAACGCTCGCCGCCCCCGCATTCACCCGCCCGGGCGACATGGTGCTGATCGGTGTCGCGGGCCATCAGGGATGCGCAGCGCTTGGCGACCGGGTGCTGGGCGCGCTCAGAAACGCGGGCGCGGCGGGGGCTGTTACCGATGGACCGGCCCGCGACCTCGACGGTATCGTCACTGTGGGGCTTCCGGTCTGGGCCGCTGGGTTGACCCCCAATTCGCCGATGAACACCGGGCCCGGCGAAATCGGCCTGCCGGTGCAGATGGGCGGGCGTCAGGTGGAAACGGGCGACATGGTGATTGCTGACCGCGACGGGGTTGTGACCGTGCCCTTCGACCTGATCGATAGGGTTATCGGGAAGCTCGACACGATCCGGCACCTCGAAGGGGAACGCGACGCGCGTGTGGCGAACGGATTGATCGTCACTCCCGATATCGAAGCGCTTCTGGCCTCCGAGAGCGTCGCCTGGGTGGACTGATCGCGCGCGTCTACCCAGCCGGGAGGTAACGCCTGCTTCATGAGTTCCGGATAAAGAACCAGATGAATCGTGCCTTAGGCTCGGGGCTTTTTATGTACGAATGAAAGGGTGCATCCGATGCAGCCAGCGCCGCCTGTCGCGGAAGACGAAGCCGTCGCACATCTTGGTGTGCCGGTCGGGTTTCTCGACGAGTTGTCGCGCACGACCGACCGCGACGAGGTGTTCGCCACCTATGCGCGCTGGTCCAGCAGGATGATGGCGACCGACCGCTCCACCGTCGCCATCGCCGAAGAAGGCGGCCTGCGCCTGATCGCGATCGAAGGCAAACAGGCGATCAGCACCGGTGCATTGGTACCGTTCGACGGCACGATGATCGGCAAGGCTTACCGCACCCGCGAGGCTGAGATCCGGCGCGATTTCTCGGGCGTGCCGACCTACAGGGAGCTTGAGAAACTGGCCGCCGCCGGGCTCACCTGCTGCATGGTCGCCCCGATCGTGATCGGGGAGCGGTGCTTCGGCGCGCTGGGCGTCGCCTATGAAGAGGCGGGCCGGATCACGGAAGAGGGTTTCCTGCTTCTCCAGGCGCTTGCGCGCTGCCTCGGCTCCTACCTTCTCCTCCACGAACAGCTTCAGCAACTTGCCGAACTCGCCCTCACCGATCCCCTGACCCGCACCTTCAACCGCCGCTACTTCCAGCAGACCATCGTCACCCTTTGGGAACAGTGGCAAAGCCGGGGTCAACGGTTCGCCATCGCGCTGATCGACCTTGATCATTTCAAGGCGGTGAACGACGAATACGGCCACGATATCGGTGACGAGGTGCTGCGCCAGACGGCCGCGATCCTGCAGCGCAACACGCGCGGCGCCGACGAACTGATCCGCATGGGCGGGGAGGAGTTCTGCCTGATCCTTCGCAACGCGACCTCTGAGATCGCGGTGCAGATCGCCGAACGGGTGCGCGCGGCGGTGGGCGCCGAACCGCTTGCCGTGGGTGAAGCCGAAATCCCGGTGACGATCAGCATCGGCGTGGCGGCCACCGACGAGAGCCATGACGACTACCGCGGGATGATGATGAAGGCCGATGGCTCGCTTTACCACGCGAAGAACCAGGGGCGGAACTGCGTGGGCCTCGCCGCCTGAGGCCCGCGCGCCCTCAGGCCACCTTCGGCCGACAGGCGAAGGCCACCCGGAAGGCGGGGTTCGGGCGCCAGTGCTGCGCCGCGTAACGGCGCGGGTCGCCCCCGGTTACCTTCAGGTCGATCCCGCGCGCCAGTGCCCGCACGACCTGTGTGCCCACCAGATCGACGATGGGCGCGCCAAGGCAGGTGCGATCAAAGGCCCCGAGCGGGCGATAGCCCACCACCGGCCGCCCGCCACCCAGAAACCGCGCCGGGCGAAACGCGTGCGGCGCATCGTACACCTCGGGATCGCGGTGGTTTTCCCGCGTCGAAATGACGATCATCCAGCCTTTCGGCACGCGAAACCCGTCAATCGTCAGATCCTCCGTCGCGCGGCGGATCACGAACTCGCTTTGCTCGAGACGCAGGATTTCCTTCACTGTCGCCCCGCACATGTCAGCTAGCCGCGCGTCGGGGGCCGCGCGCAAATCGGCAAGCCACTCCGGCGCCTCCGACAGGATCTTCAGCGCCCAGACGATGAAATCGCCCACATCGGTCGACCCAAGAAGCGTGATATAGGCGAGATTCCTCAACAGCGTCTCGTCCTCTGCCCGCCCGGGATCGGCCCCGACGGCCGCCTGCAACACGCCGTCCCCGCGATCCGCCCGCTCCCGCGCCAAGGCGCCGAGCCGCACGAGCGCGGCCTCGATCTCGGGCTCGCCCGCCCGCTCCGCCTCCCCGCGCCGCAGCGTTGCGATCGCGGCGCGAAACGCCGGCGCCGCCGGATCGCCGGGCATGACGCCATAGATCACGTCAAGCATCAGGTCGGTCGTCAGATCGTGGCAGAACCCGCGCGGCTCGAACGCCCCCGCTCCCACGGCGGCCTCCATCCGCCGGTCAATCTCGGCCCGAAGCCGCGCCATCCGCGCCTCGTTCAGTGCGCAATCAAGCCCTTCGCGCAGAATGACGCGTAGCGCCTCGCGATCCTCGGGCGCCATGAAACGGATATAGCCTTTCGGAATCCGGTGACTCATCGCCAGCGGCGGCAGACCGAGCGCGTCACGCTTCTTTCCCAGGATCTCTGCCGCGCGCTCATGCCCGATCACGCAGATGCAGGGCTTGAAATAGCGGGTGAACTTGAAAACCGGGCCATAGCGTTCGCGGCCCTTCCGGAAATATGCCTCATCCGTCCAGGGCCCGTGCGGGGCCAGCGACAGGCTTCCGGGCGGCAGCCCGGACCAGGCGCCCCAGCGGTTGTGCGCGCGGATGCGTTCGCCCAGAAGCCAGAGCGCCCCGGCCCCGGCGAGATAAGGAAGGCTTTGAGGGAGAAGCGCCCAGGCCCCCGCTACCCCGGCGGCGTAGCCCAGCAGGCCCAGCGCCGCTTTGCGGGCCTCGGCCGGCCGCCAGTCGCGCACCTGCCGAAGGGCCAGAAGGCTGTAAACCGGCCACGGCACCGCCGCGAGAACGGCGAGGGATGCAATCGTTACTACCATTCAGGTCCCGTGGCGCGCCGCGAAAGACGCGCCACGGGTATTCGTATCAGCCCTGGTCGAGTCCCAGCGACGCGCGGTACAGCGCGATCTGGCTATCCCGCCCGATCTGGTCGGTGATGTTTTCCCAGGCAGCCGCGATCGCATCCGCGGTTTCCTGGGCCGACCCGTACTGCCCGGCAAAGCCCTTGGCGAGTTCGTCCTCAGCCACCGAGTAATACTGGAAGATGCCCGGGATACGGGGCTCGATCGCCGCGTTCGGGTGGTTGTAGCTGTCGGCGTTCGAGCCGAGGTAATCCTCGATGAACGCGCGGTCATAGCCGGCCTCTTCCCATTCGTCGTACTGGAAGTGCGAGTTCCGGTAGGGCTGGAAGCCTGACGGATAGGCCGAGGCCCAGAGCGACAGGTCGCGCCCGCCCAGATGGGCCGCCGCCGACCAGGCCGCTTTCTTCTTCTTGTCGTCACCGTCGACCGTCGCCATGACGTAGACGCCCCAGCCGATATAGGCCATGTTCGGCGCTTCGTTCCGGGTTTCTTCCCAAGCGCCCGCCGCAGCGTTGTAGCGCCGTTCGGAGGCCGGGTTGATCCCGAAGCCAACGACATCGCCCACCACCGAGGTGTCGGAGGTGCGGGCCGACGAGCCCACATCGCCCCACCACATCAGCATCGAGCCGGTGCCGGCCAGGAACTGCTGGAACGCGGTGGTGCCCGGGTCGGCGTTGATCTGGTCGGCAGGGTAAACGCCCGCCTCGATCAGATCCATCACGTCCTGGATCGCCTGCACCCAGGCGGGGTTGTTGACCATGGGTGCCATGGTGTCGGGATCGAAGAGCCAGGCGGGGCTGTCGGGATGCTTGGCATAGGCCGCCGCCCGGTTTTCGAGGAAGTAGAAACCAAAGCCGCCCCAACCCTTCAGCGGGTCGAGATAACCGTGCGCATCAAGCCCGGTCAGCGGATCGGTCTTGCCCACGAGTTCCTTCGAGACCGCGTTGATTTCCTGCCATGTCGTCGGCACGGGGCGCCCGGTCAGCGAGCCGTCGCCGAAGTAATCCGTACGGTAGGCGAAGGTGTGGCAGTCGCCGTCGATCGAGACGCGATAGGTCTTGCCATCCCAGGTGCCCACGGGCGCCTGCAGATAGCCCACGTAATCGTCCATATCGATCACGTCCTTCACCCAGTCGGGCATTTCGGACGCCATGCCGCGGCCCAGAACGTCGCCCTCGAACGGCGCGCCCATTTCGATGATGTCGAAATCGACGGTGCCCGTGGCGATCGATTGCTGGAGGCGCGCGTTGTAATCGGCCTGCGCCAGGTCGATCCAGTTGATCTTCGCGCCGGTATAGGCTTCCCAAGGCTTCAGGAAGCCCCGGAACAGGAAGTTGTGGAGGTTCTGGTTGTTGAGCCCCATGAACGTCAACTCGACGCCCGCGAACTCGCCCTCGGCCACGACTTCCTTGATGGGCCCGAGGCACATCTCGCCGACCTTCTGCCAGTCGGCATCGGTGGGCGAGCCCATGCCCACGCCGGGGATCTTCAGGATCTCGGCCCTGAGCGAGGCATGGCCGCCCGCCCAGGCCGGGCGCACGCTTGTGCCCGTGGCGACGCCCGAGAACGCAGCAAGGGTGCCGGTGGCCCCGATGCCCTTCAGAACATCGCGGCGCTTCAGCTTGCCGGTGCGCTGCATGTAGTCGTAGATGTGACGCTTCATGTGAAAGCTCCTCCCGTAAAACGCGTGAACCAGCCTGATCCGCCCCCGCCCGCGTCTTGCGGCGGGTCTGGGCAGCGGAATGGGCTGACCTTGGGGAAAGTGTCGCCGGGGGATGCGCAGCCTGTCAAGCACTGACATGCTAGAATGTCGGCAACCCGTAGACAGCCCCGCCCCCCTTCGCTACCACTTGGACGACACGGGGGAGGAGACGGGGCACCCATGGCCGAAGTGACGATCCGCGATCTGGTCAAAGCCTATGGTCAGACGCAGGTGATCCATGGCGTGAACCTCGATATCGCCGATGGCGAATTCACCGTGCTGGTGGGCCCGTCCGGCTGCGGGAAATCCACGCTTCTTCGGATGATCGCGGGGCTGGAAGAGATCACGGGCGGCCAGATCTCGATCGGGCCGCGGGTGGTGAACCACCTACCGCCGTCGGAACGAGACATCGCGATGGTGTTTCAGAACTACGCGCTCTACCCGCACAAGACAGTGGCCTCGAACATGGCCTTCGCGCTTCGGATGCGGCGGATGGACAAGGCGGAAATCGCGAAGCGTGTGAAGAACGCCGCCGAGATCCTCGGCCTTACGCCTTACCTCGACCGCTACCCCCGCGCGCTGTCGGGCGGCCAGCGCCAGCGCGTTGCGATGGGTCGCGCGATCGTGCGGGACCCGCAGGTGTTTCTGTTCGACGAGCCCCTGTCGAACCTTGACGCGAAGCTTCGCGTCCAGATGCGTACCGAGATCCGCGAACTGCACCAGCGTCTCGGCACCACCACGGTCTATGTCACGCATGATCAGATCGAAGCGATGACCATGGCCGACAAGATCGTCGTCATGCAGGCGGGCCATATCGAACAGATCGGCTCGCCGCTCGATCTTTACGACCGGCCTGCGAATACCTTCGTGGCGAGCTTCATCGGCTCGCCGTCGATGAACATGCTCGAGGCCACGCTGCGGGCCGAGAATGGCGGCTGGGCCGCGGATCTGGGCGGCACGCGGCTGCCCGTCACCGGTGCGGAGGGCGTGACAGACGGCCAGCCCGTCACGCTCGGGATCCGGCCCGAGAACCTCGCGCTGTCCGACAATGGCATCGCCGCGACCGTCAACGTCGTCGAACCCACGGGTGCCGAGACCCACGTGGTCTTTTCGCGCGGCGAGGCCGACATTACGGCGGTTTTCCGCGAACGCCGCAGCTTCGCGGCGGGCGAGACGGTGCATCTTACCGCCGCGCCCGACGCCATCCTTCTTTTCGACCGCGAGAGCGGGGCACGGATGGGATGAGTGCGCCCGTCGTCCTCTGCTTCGGGGATTCGAACACCCACGGCACCATGCCGCTCACCGACTGGGCCACGCGCGGCCGCTACCCGCCGGAAGAGCGCTGGCCGAACATCCTGGCCGCCGGCCTGCCCCACCTCACGGTGATTGCCGAAGGGCACCCCGGGCGCACCACGCTGCATGACGACCCGATCGAAGGGGCGCACAAGAACGGGCTTGCTGTTCTGCCCTCGCTTCTCGAATCACACCGGCCGATCGACCTTGTGATCGTCATGCTGGGGTCGAACGACATGAAGGCGCGGTTCTCCGTGACGCCGCACGATATCGGGCGCTCGCTTGACCGGATTCTCACGACCATCGCCGCCGCCGGCGTGGGCCCCGGCGGCGCGGCGCCTGAGATCATACTGGTCTCGCCGCCGCTCATCGACGAAACCGGGCTGCTGGCCGAACTCTTCGAAGGCGCGGCCGCGAAATCCCGCGGCCTGGCGCTACGCGTCGCTGAAACCGCCGCCGCCCATGGCGCGGCCTTCCTCGACGCCGGGCCCATCGCGCCCGCCTCGCCCGTGGACGGGCTGCACCTTACCCCCGAGGCGCACCGGGCGCTTGCCGATCACCTGATCCCGCTTGTGGCAGATCGCCTGCCCGCGCCGGGCTGACCGCAGACGACGACAGGAGACGACCAATGCTGAAAGGGATAGACCCGCGCCTCAATGCCGAGGTGCTGCACGCGCTGCGCGCCATGGGCCATGGCGACGTCCTGGTGCTGGCCGACACGAATTTTCCTTCCGATCAGGTCGCCCGGCACACCGTTTACGGCGAGCTTCTGAGGATGGACAACCTCACCAGCGCCGAGGCGGCGAATGCCATCCTCTCGGTCTTCCCGCTGGATACCTTCGTCGATGATTTCGCGGCGCGGATGGAAATCGTCGACAACCCCGACGAGATCCCCGCCGTCCAGGCCGAGGTGCAGGCCGAAATCGACGCCGCCGAGGGCCAGCCTCGCCCCATGGTTTCGGTCGAACGGTTCGATTTCTACGATCGCGCGCGCGAGGCCTATGCCGTGATCCAGACCGGAGAACGCCGGTTCTACGGCTGTTTCCTGTTCCGCAAGGGCGTGATCCCGCCCGACGCCTGATTTCGAAGGAGCCGCCCCATGGGACATATCGCCATTCTCGGTGTCTTTGTTGCCGACACGGCCTATCGCGCCGAACGCCCGCCGAAGATGGGCGAGACGATCCTGGGCAACAGCTTTGCTCTGGGGCCGGGCGGCAAAGGCTCCAACCAGTCGGTGGCCGCTGCGATGGCCGGGGGCGATGTGCATTTCATCACCAAGCTGGGGCGCGATCCCTTCGCCGAAATGGCGCTGGCCACTTGGCGGAAGGCGGGCGTCAAACCCGCGATCACCCAGCATGACGACAGCTACACGGGGGCTGCCTATATCTTTGTCGAGGAGGC
The DNA here is from genome assembly GCF_032586175.1 of Ovoidimarina sediminis. NCBI lineage: Bacteria > Pseudomonadati > Pseudomonadota > Alphaproteobacteria > Rhodobacterales > Roseobacteraceae > Ovoidimarina > Ovoidimarina sediminis. The sequence continues at coordinate 124,246 of NZ_JAWHTE010000005.1, read as the reverse complement.
CACGGGCAACAACGCGATCATCGTCTGCCCCGGCGTCGCGCGCACGATTTCGCCCGACGATATCCGCGCAAATGCCGAGTTGATCGGTTCGGTGGATGTCTTCGTCACCCAGCTTGAACAGCCGATGGATGCCGCTGAAGAGGCGCTGAAGATCGCCCGCGCCGGCGGCGCGCGCACGATCCTGAACCCCGCCCCCGCCGCGCCGATTTCCGATGAGATGCTGGCGCTTTGCGATGTCGTCACCCCGAACGAATCCGAGGCCGAAGGCATCACCGGCATCGCCGTACGTTCCGTCGCCGATGCCGAGCGGGCGGCGGATGCCTTTCTCGCGAAGGGCGTTGGCGCCGCGATCATCACCCTTGGAGAAAACGGCGCGCTCTACCGTGACGGCGAACAAACCGTGCATGTCCCCGTGATCAGTGCCGGGCCGGTTGTGGAAACCACCGGCGCAGGCGATGCCTTCAACGGCGGCTTCGCGACGGCGCTGTCCGAAGGGGCCGATCCGGTTGACGCGGTGCGCTTCGGCTGCGCCACGGCGGGCATTTCCGTCACCCGCCCCGGCACCGCGCCCTCGATGCCGTCACGGGCCGAGATCGACGCGCTTCTGGCCGAAACGCGTTAGCTCCCGTCCTTCACGATATCGTCGCGCACCTGACCCCAGGCCATCAGCGTGAAGATGACGGTGCCGCCCACCACGTTGCCCGCCAGAACAGGCAGGAAGAACCCGAAAAGCGCCGGGCCGAGGCCAAGTTCGCCCTGCACCATAAGAAAGGCCATCTCGACCGATCCCGCGACGATATGGGTGAAGTCGCCGGCCGCGATCATCCAGGTGAAGAGAAGCACGACAAAGAACGCACTCGTCTGGGCCTGTGGAATCATCCAGACGATCGCGGCCACCAGGATACCTGCCGGAATGCCGCGCCAGAAACTGTCCGCCGCCCCCATGCCGACGGCATGTTCCGACAGCGACATCATGGCGGGGATCAGATCGCCGGGCAGCACCGGGGTATGGGCGTAAAGCGTCGCGATCGCGAAAGCGCCGATCACGTTCGCCCCCAGCACGATCGCCCACAGCCGCGCGACGGCCCAGTACATGCGCGGTGTGGGTGTCACCATAAGCGGCAGGACGGTGGTGATCGTGTTCTCGGTGAAAAGCTGCATCCGGCCCATGATCACCAGCAGGAACCCGAGGGAATACCCTATATTCTCAACAAGGTAGCTCCACTGAGCGACCGGCAGGTAGGTGCGGAACACCGCTTCTCCGACGACTGAGAAGCTAATCATGATGCCCGCCGCGATGCCCGACCAGAAGAGCGAGCGCTTGGTGCGGGCCAGTTCTTCTTCACCCTCCCGACGGATCACCTCGTAGATCAGCTTGGGCGCCAGACCGGTGGCGTCTTCGACGATCTTTTCCTCTTCGGCGTCCTGCGCCTCTTGCTGCTTCGGTGACGTCTTTTCTGCTACCACAGTGCTCTTCCAGATGTTTCCCTGCTCGGACCAAGGTTCAAACGCTCAAGGCATGATCTGGTTCCAATGCATCGGCCAGCGGAGGCATCCCGAGACCGCTCCGTCATCGAATTAGCGCAGAATTCCGTGAAAGCAACGACTTAGCGTGACTCAGACGCTCACCGCCCGCCGCCAGGTGTCGGCGACGAAGCCCAGTGCCTCGCGCGGCACCGAAAGGTAAAGGTGCACGCCATCATAGCGCGCGATCACCGTCAGGTCGGGCGCGGCCCCCGTACGGTGCAGCGCGATCAGCGACCAGCGCTCTCCCTCGGGCAGCCCCAAGGTTGCGGCGGCGGCCTGCCCGCCGACGCCCCAGGCCTCGGCGAAGGCGTTCAGGTCGTCCAGCGCATCCTGATCGCCGGCCCCGCCGCTGTCTTCCGGTGTTGCGCCCAGCATCAGCCAGGCCCGCGCCTTGCCCTGAACCGCCGCCAGCACGTCATCGAAGATCGCGCCGGGTTCGGGCAGGTCGGACGGCGCAAGTTCGATCCCCCAGACCTCCGCAATCGCCCGGGCCGAGGGGCCAGGCTGCGTCGGTTCGGGCGAGGCGCCGGGGCCTTCGCTCCGCACCGTCAGCGTCGCACTTCCTTCGAGAAGCCGTTCGAGGCAGCCCGCAACGCGGGCGGTCACGCTCTCGTCCTCCATGGTCAGCGGCTGGCCCACAAGCTCGGCCTCTCCGCCGGGCAGGACGGCGCTGTCCGCCGTCAGGATGCGCCCGACCCGGCCATTGGCGACGTCAAGCGCCACCGACCGCCCGCCATCGGCCCTGAGCGACAGAACCCGCGGCATGACCGTCTCGTCGAGAAGCCGCAACACGCGCTTTCTGAGCGTATCGGCCGAGAGCGCGCGCAGGACGCGCCCTTCCCGGTCCGCCGTGCCCGCCCCCGCCAGCGCCTCCAGCCGGCGTTCGAGGGTGGGATCGACGCTCATTTGCTGCCCTCCGCGTCGAAGGCGGCGCGGGCGTGATGCATCACGGCGGAAACATCGGCATCAGGCGCACAGACAAGGCACAGCGCCTCTTCCTGGTCCGCAGCGGACCGGCAGACCACAAGTGCCTCGGTGCTTGCCATCCGCACCGCCTCGTCGGGTTCGCCATCGGCACCGTCGAGAAGGGCAATCGCCGCATCGCACAGGCCGTCGAACCGCTCCTGCGGCTCGTCGATTGCCGAAGACGTGGCCAGCACCGTCGAGGTCGCCATATCCACATAGGCCACGGCTTCGATGCCGGGCCCGGCCTCACGTATACGTTTCAGATCTTTAAGAACGGCCATCCATCGTACCCGGAGCACATGCTCAGGTATCACTGACCGATCGCGCCTCCCAATGCAACCGGGAGCGGCATGGCGCATCTGCGCAAGATGCCCCGGATATGCTGCGCTTCAGGGGGCGGCGCCCTTGCCGCCCGACGGTTATTCCGCGGCTGGACGATCCTGCAGGATCCGCCGTTCGCGCGGCGCGTCGCGCATCACGCGGCGCGGGGCGACCTGGCGGGGGGCGGGCCCCGCCGGCTCCGCCGGCAGTGGCGTTTCGTTCATCACGATGTCCAGCAGAGCCTCGGTAAAGGCCTCCGCCCCGCAATCAGCCCATTTCTCGGGCTGATCGGTGGCCGCCAGCGCCTCGGTCAGCGAGATCGGCAGGACATGGCGGAACAGATCACGCGTTTCAGATTGCACCCGGCGCAGCACACGGTGGCGGTTCTTTTCGCCCAGGATCTTGTCGAAGCGGGTCAGCAGCAGGATGCTGCGAATGTACAGGGCATCGGGAAGCTCTTCCCACACCGCAGCCTCGCTCTGGCGCCAGGCCTGGTTGGCATGGGTGCACCAGATCACCGCATCGGCATGATGGATCGACCGCTGCCACACTTCGGCGGACATGTTCGGGTCGGAGTTGCCGGGCATGTCGATAAGCTCAAGAATATCGAGGATCTCGGCGCCCGAAGGGATGCGGATATGCGCAGTCGAGGCGACATCGACGCCCTCGATCTCGCCCCGCTCGATCTCGGTCTCGGTACCGTCGGTGCCGACGACAACGGGATTGCCCTCGCCCTTCACATACCAGACCGGCGGAAGCTGCGTCGCCGTCACCTTGACGGGCGATCGGCCTTCGCCAAGCAGAAGGTTTGAAAGCGTACTCTTACCGGCACTGAACTCCCCCATCAGGGCGATGACGGGGCGTTTGGTGACGGAGGTGTCGGCGTCGGGTGTGGTCATGCGGCCGTCTCCGTTTGATCTTCGACATAGGATTGCAGAATGGTGCGGGTGCGCGTCAGCGACGCGGCGCGGGCCGAGGGATCGATCCCGCCGTCAAGCACCGACAGATCGGCCTTGCCTCCCGCCGCCCGGCTGACGAGCCCGTCCAGCATCTCGCGCTGCGCGGCGATGAAATCGGTCAGCGCCCGGCGGGCGTCGCGCCGCACTGCAGCCACGTGCTCCACCCGCATATCCTCGACGATCGGGTCGGTTTCGGCCTTGATGATCTCGGCGAAAGCGGTTGCGAAATTGGCATAGCCCTTCCGCCGCCGCCACCAGCGCGACCACCAGGTCGACGACAGATCCAGCGCGATGGTCTGGCCCAGAAGCACGGGCGCGGCCACATGGGGCACCGGGGGCGGTTCAAGCTGAAAGCTTGCGTCCGACATGCCGAAGGCGCGCAGGTACACCTCGCGGATATCGTCCGAGGTTTTCTTGTAGATCGTCTTCGAAGCTTTCTGCGCATTCCGCGCGAAAACCTGGAACGCCGATCTTAGTAGAACGCGAAGGCCCGTCGCATCGTAATGCCAAACATCGGTGTCGCCGAAGCGTTCGAGGTTCGTGATCAGCGAAGCCGTGGCGCGGTCGAGGAACGACTTGTGCGATTTCTCCAGCCGCTTCACGAAGCCGTCCGAAACCGCGTCGAAGGCCGCGTCGAATTCCGACAATGCATCGGTCTCGATCCGGGCAAGCTCGGCCCCGATCTGGCCGTGATCCAGAGGCGGAAGATCGCTGGCCGAGGGCTCGTGCGCCTCGATGTGATCGCCGGTGGCCAGCCCAGAAACGAGGTTCAGCGCCTGCTTCGCGATACGGGTCAGCGCTTCGCCGCCCGATCCTTCCTCGATGCTGGAGGACACGCGCTGCAGAAGCCGCGGCACGCCGCAGAGCTGCCAGACCATCTCGTGCGCCGGCATATCCTTGCCGCCATCCTCAAGCTCGGACTCGGCCCATTTGTACAGCGCCTCGGCACTGTCCTCGCTCAATTCGTCGATCCAGCCTTTCAGGGCATGGTTCGCCCAGTAGGCGCTGCCGAAGATGATCTCGGCATCGACCGGGCCCTGGTGATCCTTAAGCGTCTTGCGGATGCTGTCGCGGATTTCGGGCACCTGGGACACCGGGTCGGACAGTTCGTCGATCCGGTTGACGAAGATCGTGACTTCCCGGGACGGCAGGTTCGAGATCAGGCGGATCAGCGCCATGTCCACCGTCGACAGCGCCTGATGCGCCGAGAGAACGACGACGCACATCCGGCTTTCACGGATCGCGCGGATCGTGATCTGCTCGCGCATCATGAAGGTGTCGTTCACCCCCGGCGTGTCGCGAATGCAGAAATCGAACGGGTATTCCTCGCGCTGCATGTAAAGTTCGGCCGATTTGGTGATGTCGGCGAACCGGCCTTGCGTCGTCGAGGTTTCGTAATCGGTTTCGAAATCGTCGCCCAGGCACACATAGCGTTCGATCAGCTCGTGATCGAAATAGCCGTATTTGTGTTCCTGCCCCATCAGCAATTCGAACTTGTCGCCCAGCCGGCGGATCGACTTGTCGCGCATCGCCTCAAGCTGGATCGCAACCTTCTCGATCTCGTCTTCGGCGCCCGCGCGGCCCGCAAGCTCGCCGATACGGCCACCGCGATCCAGCAGACGCGTCCATTCCGCCTGGTCGAAGAAGCGGAAGCTGGAGCGGTTGCCGCCAAGCTGCGCCTTCGGGCTGAGGTGAATCGAGGTGACGACCGATGTCCAGGGGTTCACGTCCGCGGGCAGAAGATCAGGCCAGCCGATCAGCGAATTGACGAGCGAGGTTTTCCCCGCCTTCACCTGGCCGATCATCGTCAGCGAGGGTTCAAGCTTGGCAAGCTGGCGCTGCAGGCGTTTGGCCGCCCGCGCGGCCGATTTGTCGCCTGCATCCACGATTGTCTGAAGGGCCGTCTCAAGCTCGCGCACGCGCTGGACGAACGGGTCAAGCGCATCCAGTCCGCGCCTCAACAACCCGGTATTCACCTGAAAGTCGGCTTCACTGTCCGCTTCTATCTTGTTTTCAACGTTCATCCGCTACCCTCACCGTCGTTCTGGGGCCCCTCTCGCCAGACACGAGACCGTGCGCTCGATCTCATCGGTCCTCAGAAACAATCCCCACGTGGAACTCATGATAGGTTCTTCTCTCCGACCAGTGTGGTGAATTTAAGGCGTGTTTCTGGCTGTTTGGTTAGCGGGCGGGGATCAGGCGGCCAGCGCCGCCTCGATATCCTGCCGTACCTGCAGAAGGATGCCCACGGCGTCGGCGGCAACCCCCGGCCCATCTTCATTTTCCATAAGAATTACAACGTTTTCCGCATCCATCACGGCATCGGAAAGCTGTGTGATCGCCTCGGAATGCGTGTCGTCGGCGCTGGAAAGCAAATCTCCCAGATGCTGCAGCGTTTCGCCGCAGATCGCGGGGATATCCGTGGCCGTTCCGCCACTTTCGCGCCGGAGATCGTCAAGAAGCGCCTGCGCCCGGCGGCGTAGGTAGCCAAGGCCGGTGCGCATCACGTCGCGATGCTCCTCCGGCGCAGCCTGCCGCTTGGGAAGGGCGTCGGGCGATCCCAAGGGCCGCGTCCTGGGCCGCGTCTGGCGGCGGATCGGCGTGGTGGGCGTTCTTGTCTTCTCCGCCCCTGCCTCTGCGGCATCGGCCGCCGGCGCGGGCTTCGTCAGCGGGCGCGAAAGCGGGCGGGTACGCGGGCGCGTCGTCGGCCTCAGGCCCGAGTTGCCGCGCGCGGCGGGCATGGTTTCAAGCTTCTTGACGAACAGCAGTGCGCTGTCGGCATCCGCCTCGCGGCCGAGTTCCGCATGACTCACCAGCCGGTTGATCACCACGTCGACACCATCCTCGCCGATCGCGAGCTTAGGGTTTATGCCACAGACATCCAGAAACGCCTCGGCCAGGTGCGCGGGCAGCCCGCCCTCGTCGCTGGCCTCGCGCCCGGTCAGCACAAGATAGGCGTGATCGTGAATCCGGTCGGGAATCTCGTTCCAGATCGCCTGGTCCAGCGTGTCGAACCGCTCGGTGCACCAGATCGCGATATCGGTGCGAGTCGCCGCCCATTCGATCGCCTCGCGGTGATCGGGAATGGAATCCTCGGCAAAGACATCCAGCATGCTGATCCGGCGCAGAATCGGGCGCGGCGCCTCGATCGCCACGACGACCGCGCCTTCCAGGTGATCGGGCGACACATCGCCCAGATGCTCGGTGACAGAGCCGTCTGCATAGGTGATCTGGGTCAGCTCCATCTGGCCGAATCGCAGTTCCAGCATCGGCACACTCGGTGCGCCGGGGAGGATCGGGCGTCCCGCGGCGGTTTCCAGAATCCGGCGCTTGCCCACCTCGTCGCGCCCAAACAGCGTAACGCGCACTGGCGATGTCAGCCGTGCAAGATAGCGTTCGGCCTGAATGCGAGCCTCGCGGCCAAGATCGCTGTCAAGAACAAGGGCGCGAAGCCGTTCCTCTATTGCATCGATCGCGACTGCCTGGTTCATCCCCGTCGTTCCAATACTATCTTGCCATCAGCGTCGCGGTTCAGCCCGAGCCGCAGGACGGGCCGGACCGGCCCGCGATGTTCCTCGTGCGCCTCATCGGGAGCGCCGGCCTCGTTGTCGGCTGTCATCTCCGCCTCCGCGGCGTCCGTTGCCGTAACGCCTTCCTCGACGGCGTCCGCCACGTCGTCTTCCGCCATCCCGACGTCGACCGTCTCGGAGTTCATCCCGTCGGCGTCCGCCGCGTCGTCATCGGCCTCGGCCTCAGCCTCAGCCTCTGCGACATGGTGTTCGAAGACCGGCAGGGGCGTTTCCGCCAAGTCCGCCTTCCGGTGCGAGCGCACGCGCTCGGGCGGCTCGAACATCCGCTCCGACGGTTCCGCCGTCTCGAAGGTGTGGAACGCGGCCTGAAGCGCTGCGGCCATGTCGCTTTGCGCCTGGTCCAGCTCTACCTTGATCACCGCGATCGAGGTGTTGTCCTGGTCCGGGTCACCCAGCGCCTCGATCTCTTTGATCAGGGCGGTGGCGATCGCCTGCGAAGGCTTGCCCTTCGTGTCGCGCAGGATGCCTTCGATCACCTCGTGATCGAGAAATTGAATCCCGTCGCTCGCCGCAATCACGATATCGGCGTGTTCGAGCGCGACGCCGTCCTTGGGGCAGTCGATCCGCGCGATCTCGTCCCCCGAAAGAACCGACAGAAGTGCGTTGCGGTCGGGATGGTTCTTGCCGGTTTCCGCGTCGATCTGGCCACTGGCGATCATCTGATCGATCTGCGGGGCCATGGAATGATCTTCGTTCAGCTGGGTCAGCGCCCCGGCTCGGAACAGGTAAAGCGGCGAATCGCCGATCGACACCCAGTTCAGGCGCTCGCCTTCCATGACAAGGCCGATCAGCGTCGCGCCCATGCCTTCCGCCTCGGGATGTTCGGCGATATGGGCCGCGATGCATTCGTTCGCGCCCTGGGCGGCGGCAAGAAGCGTCTCGCGCACCCCGCCCTCCAGCGCCGCGTCCGAAGTCTGGAACTTCAGTTCGCAGAACACTTCGGTCATCACGATTTTCGACGCGACATCGCCCGCCGCATGCCCGCCCATGCCGTCCGCAAGGACAACCATGCCAAGGGGCGAACCCACGGGGAAGTCGACGATCACCGCATCTTCCTGGTGATCGCGCGCGCCCCGGATCAGCGCCGAGGTGGCATCGTATGTGGCCTCATTCCGCGGCATGCGTGCTTTCCGCAAAGGGCCCGTCCGTCCACGAGAACGCATCGCTGCAAAGCGCAACGAACAGAAGAACCGTTTCACCGATCCGGATCACGTCGCCATCGTTCAGTGTCTCGGTCGACAGAACCGGCATGTCGTTCAGGCGCACGAGGTTCGCCTTGCCGCCATGGCCGATGAAGAACTGCTTGCTTTCGTCGTCATAGGCCACGACCGCGTGGTTGTCGCGCGAGATCGAGGTGTCGCCGAAATCAAGCCGCACGGCCTGATCCTCGCCGCGCCCGATCTTCGAGGCCCCGGCAGAGAGGGTGAAGCAGGCGCCGCGGCCCGGGCCCTTCACCACGATCAGCCAGCCGACCGGGAAGGTGGGCGCGGTCGCGCGGCCCTCTTCGGCGGCGCGGATCGGATCGGCGGATTCGTCGGCCTTGTGGAAGCCCAGAAGGCGCGTCTTCACGCGGCCCGCGCGGCGCGGCGCCGGGGCGGCCTCGGGCAGGTCGTCTTCCGCGGCGGCCTGGGGCTGTGCCATCGGCTCGGCCGATCTGAGCGGCGGGCGCATCGGCATCGGCTGGGCGGCCTCGGGCATGGCGGAGGCGGGCTCGTCCGGCGCCTCCATCACCGGCGCGGGCCGCGCGACCCGCTGCACCGGCTCTTCAGGCGCCCAGGTGTCAAGCGCGTCGGCATCCATTGTTTCGCCCTCGGACATATCGTCCTCATAGGTTGCGTCGTCAGAGGCCTCCTCGTCATGGCCGTCATCGTAGGCTTCGTCGTCGTAAGCCTCTTCGTCATAGGCCTGATCGTCGTAGCCTTCGTCGTCATACCCCTCGTCGTCATACCCCTCGTCGTCGTAACCCTCGTCGTCGTAGCTCTCGTCGTCGTAACCCTCGTCGTCATAGCCGCCGGCATCCAGAGCAGGTGCGGTAGCCTCGGGCTCCGGCGCAGAGTCGAACGCAGGTGCGGGCCGAGCCGCGGGCTCGGCCGCCTTCGCGGCGGCCAGCGCCGCCTCACGTTGCGCCCTAAGAGCAGCAAGCGGCGAGAGAGAGGCAACTTCGGTTTCGTCATCATCGCTCTGCCCGGCGATTCCGTCGCCCATGAAGGCGCTTCGCGACGGCATCACGGGGACCGCCTCTTCGGGCGCCATCATGCTGTCATCCATCTCGTCAGTCTCGGGCGCGGCGGCGCGGGCCATGGCCTCGGCGCGCATCGCCGACATCTTTTGCTGTACGGTCTTAGCCATCAGGCTCGACACGCCGGCGGTTTTCGGGGCCTCGCCCCAGGGGTCGGGTTTCGCCATGGCGGCCATAGGCGCCTCCATTTCGGGGGCCTCCATTCCCGGCTCATCCATCTCGGGCACTTCCATCTCGGGCGCCTCCGGCTCCGGCATCTCCATCACGTCTTCAGAGGGCGCTTCGGCTTTGGGCGCCTCGCCCCAGGGATCGTCCTCGATCGCCTCTGGCGTGCCGGGATCCTCGTCACCCCAGGACATGTCCGTGCCTGCATCTTTCGGATCAGGCAGCCGGCTCAGCGCTGCCATCAGCGCGGGTTCCGCCTCGTCGTCCTCGTCCTCATCGGCGTCCTCATCGGCACCCAGCGCACCGGAGATTTCCGCTGCCGACGCGTGAAGAGACGCCGCCGCTGTGGGTTCGTCCTCGTCGTCGTCCGACGCCTCGGGCGCGGTCGTGGCGCCCAGATCGGCAGCAAAACTCGCCAGAGCCTGCGCAGCGCGGGCCTTGGCGTCGACCGCGTCATCCATCTCCGTCTCCCGGTTATCCCCGATCTGGTCCATCTCGTACTTGTCCATCATTTCTTCCTCCGGGCGCGCCTGGCCCCCCATAGCGGCGTCCAAAGGCTGTGCCCTTTCTGCGCCCGTCTCCGTTTCCATCGGGTTATCGCCGTCATCGGAAAGATCGAGCGCCCCGATATCCCAGTCGTACGACTCATCGTCCTGAACAAACCGCTCACGCGGCGCCTCGACCCGGGCCTCGGACCTGGCCGATGGCATCGCATCGCCGGTATCGACCGGCGCGACCGGATTCAGGCTTTCCCCCGCGACCGCGGCGAAATCGGGCAACGGGAAATCGCCGGTGCCTCCACCATCGGCCTCAAGCGGAGCGTCAAGCGGCATAGCGGCTTCGTCGGAAGGCTTTCGCTTCGACATCATTTCGGACAGGAACTTCATCGGTCTACCTTTCCAACAACCTCGTCGGGAGAGTTCTGGGACTGGCCCATGCGCCAGAGCGACACATTCAGCATCCGGCCCAGAAGGCGCCGGGGCCGGTCTTTCGTGGCCACGATCTCGTCATCTGCAGGATCCGACGGCGACACGTGCGGTCGCGCCACGGCATCCTCGGCCTCGATGGTCACGGGATCGCCCGAATCCGGCGGCGGCGGGCCCATCAGATCGGGAAACAGGCTTTTGCGCCGCGGCGGCGTGGGCGCCGGGGCCGCTTTCTTTTCCTTCGGCTCCTGGCTCCGCGCCTCAAGGACGACCTTGTTCGTTTCCTCGACAAGCATGCGGATCGTCTTCTGAAGGAACTGGTCGTGTTCCGCCCGTTCCACCGCGGCCTGGCGGCGGGTGTCCTGGTCGATCGCGATCAGCCACTCGCGGGCCGACTGGATGCGGTCGTCGGGGAAGATCTCCAGCGCCCGGTCGATCGCGCTCAGGAAATAGCTGTCGTAATCCTTCGACAGGGTCGAGAGCGGAACATAGGGATCCTTCTTGTTCGCGGCGACAGCGGCGAGACGCGTCTGGCTGACCGGCGGGGGATCGCCCGCGATCAGGTGATAGAAGGTCGCCCCCAGCGCATAGAGATCGCTCGCCACCGTCTGGGTCGATCCGGCGACGTAGAATTCCTGGGGGCTGTAGCCGTCCTTCACCGTGTGATGCGAGGACAGAACCCGGCTTTTCCGCGTCGCTTCTTCGCGTGCCGCGCCGAAATCGATCAGCACCGGCTCGTCGTTCTGATCGAGCAGGATGTTGTCGGGCGAGATGTCACGATGCAGGATGCCCCGGTCGTGGATGTATTCCACCGCCTCGAGGATCTTTCTCAGCATCGAGCGGATGCGATCGGGGTTCAGCCGCTCGGGCTCTTCGTCGATGATGTCCAGAAGATCGCGGCCGCGCACGAAATCAAGCGCCATATAGGCGGTGTGATTGTCTTCGAAGACCTGGTGCACGCCGACGATGTTCGGATGGTCGAGCTTGGCAAGCGCCCGCGCCTCCTGCCCGAACAGGCGGACGATCGATTCAAACTCTTTCGAGTGATCCTTCGAGCGCACCCTGACGGACTGACCCTGCCGGCAGCACATGGCGCTCGGGAAACATTCCTTGATGACGACGATCCGGTCCAGGCTGTCGCGCGCAAGATACGTGATGCCGAAGCCGCCGGAATTCAGGAACCGCGCGATCTTGTACTGACCGCGCAGAAGCTCCGTTCCCTTCGGAAGCTCGTCACCATAGACCTCCTCGGGCCCGGCGTTTGCCTCTGAGTTAGCGGTCATGAGTCCCTAAAAATCGCATCCCAAAACAACGAGGGAAGAGCCCCGACGGCTCTCACCGATCACCATTCAGAAACAAAAACTGTGACCTAAAGATGGTCAGAATCGGATTTTCGTAGGATTGAGAGCCTGCATTTTAAGGGCTGCGGCGGCGCCCGGGGCCCTGCAAATCAGGGGGTTTGCGGCGCCGGGGCCGGGCCCGTCCCGTGGGCGTGATGGGTCTCGGGAAAGACGATTGTCCGGGTGCCCTCCTCGAAACGATCAAGCTGAAACACCCATTGCGTTCCGGGCCAGCAGACTTCCATCTTGCCGGCCGCCGGCCGGTAGGCGGCGGTGTAAAGCGTGCCGAAGCCCTGGTCGAAGGCGGTGGAATAAAGCGGTGGGCGCAGGAAGGCGGCAATGAACCTATCCCGCGTCTCGGGATGAAGCTGCAGTCGCTGAAGCAGGAACCGCTCCCGCTCCACCGTCGCGGTGAAGCGCGCGTGGCTCGACCATTCGACCCGTTCCTGGTGGTTCGTGGCCACTGGCGTGCGGGTCAGAAGCGTCACGCGATCAGGCGCGAGATAGGCGGTCAGGTATCGCCGCGCGCGGTCGAGCACGGTGACGTTGTAACTCATATGCGAGGGCACCCGCGCAAGCACGCGCCCCGCCTCCTCCGCCGTCTCGCAGGTCTGCAGGATATAGCGCAGGATGATCGGCACGCCGAACCCCTCGCCCACCGCCTGCCGCCCCCCGAATGTCAGCGACACGGCAAGCCCCGCATCGTTCATCCCGTCGACCAGCCCGAACAGGCCATCGGACAGCCCCATCACCGCCCGACCCTGCCACGCGCTGCGCAGGATCACCGCGTCGAAGGCCTCGGGATCGTAATCATAATTCCTGACCAGAAGCGGCTCGTCCCCCGGCCAGACGGCCTGGCTGCAGCCCGTCAGATAGCGCGGCGGGCACCAGTAACTCAGGAAGCGCGCCGCCTCGTCTCCGCCGCCGGCAGCGGCGCAAAGATCGTCGTAAATCGGAATGATTTCAGGCAAATGCGTCTCGAGCGCCGCGCGGCATTCAAGATAGGTCGGCCGCGCCGCCGCCCCTTCCCGGCGCCACCAGCGGCGGTAGGACGGCCAGTATTCGGCGAATACCCCGGCCCATTTGGGCCCGGGCGCATCCTCGGCTATGGCACGGAACGTCAGTGTCATCGTCCCCCAGCGTTACGCCGGGTTCCCGGCCCCCGCAAGCGCCCGTCCTTCATGTGGCCGGAAATATCCCGGGGGAGCCGCGCGTCTCGCGCGGCGGGGGCAGCGCCCCCAAACTCGCCCGGCAGCCCTGCGACCCTTGAGCCCGGGCGCAGGAGCCCCTGCCATAATTTCGTGACAATCGAACGCTACCTCTTGCGGTCGCACCGCCTTAGAGGCACCATTCCTCGTAACGAGACGCGAGATTCAAGGAAGGTTATTTGGCCATCAGCGCGCTGCCCCCTCCGCCCGCCGGAGAGCTTCAGGAAACGGCTCTCGAGTTCCCAGACAATCGTCTTCTGATCGACCTATGCGGTGAGTTCGACCGCAACCTCGCCCAGATCGAGCACAAGCTTGGCGTGCAGATCCTGAGGCGCGGCAACCAGCTTGCGGTGATCGGCGAGGACGGATCGCGCCAGCAGGCGGCGGCCGTGCTGGAGGCGCTGTACCAGAAGCTTGAAGCGGGGCGCACGATCGACGCTGGCGAGATTGACGGCGAGATCCGGATGGGCGGCTCGGCGGAAAACACCGGCACGCGGGCGGGCGACCAGCTTGAGATGTTCCAGGGCGGACGGGTCGAGATCAAGACCCGCAAGAAGCTCGTCGAACCCAGGACCGAAGCTCAGAAAGCCTACGTGCGGGCGCTGTTTTCCAACGAACTGGGCTTCGGCATCGGGCCGGCGGGCACTGGCAAGACCTATCTTGCCGTCGCTGTGGGCGTTTCGATGTTCATCGAGGGCCATGTCGACAAGATCATCCTGTCACGCCCTGCCGTCGAGGCAGGCGAGCGGCTGGGCTTCCTGCCGGGCGATATGAAGGAAAAGGTCGAACCCTACATGCAGCCGCTTTACGACGCGCTGGGGGATTTCCTGCCCGGCAAGCAGGTCGCGAAGCTGATCGAGGAAAAGCGGATCGAGATCGCGCCGCTTGCCTTCATGCGAGGGCGGACGCTGTCGAATGCCTTCGTTGTGCTCGACGAGGCGCAGAACGCCACTTCGATGCAGATGAAGATGTTCCTGACCCGGCTTGGGGAAGGATCGCGCATGGTGATCACGGGCGACCGGAGCCAGGTGGACCTGCCGCGCGGGGTGACCAGCGGGCTGCATGATGCCGAGCGGCTTCTGGCCGGAATCGAGGGGATCACCTTCAGCTATTTCACCGCGAAGGATGTGGTGCGGCACCCGCTGGTGGCGAAGATCATCGAAGCCTACGACAGCGAAGGCTGAGGCCCGCGGGCTAGGCCCCCCGCGCCGGAGCGCGAGGGGCCATTGGCTTACTTCTTGGTAATGCGGCCATCCGTATAGGGCGCGTAGGGCGCGTTTGCGGCCAGGAACTCCGCCGTCACATCCGCCAGGTCGGGCCCGAAATCATAGGCGTTCTCGGCATCGACGAACATCTTGTAGCCGTCGCCGCCGTTCCGGACGTAGTTGTTCGACACCACGCCGTAGAGCTTGCCGGGATCGATCGGCACGAAGCTGTCGCCTTCCGCCACCATCACGTCGGAGACCCGGGCGCCCGGTTCCGCGGCCGCGTCGAAGGCGTATTTCAGCCCCGCGACCTGCGGGAAGCGGCCTGCGCCTTCCTCGATCTGGCTGACGCCGTTTTCCAGCGCCTCGACGATCGTGGCCCCGGTAACCTGGAAGGTCGACAGCGTGTTCTGGAACGGCAGGACCGTCAGAACCTCGCCCATCGTCACCTCTCCCGCATCGATCGAGGCGCGGATGCCGCCGCCATTCTGGATCGCGATCTGGATGCCCTGATCCTTCACCCGCGCCAGCATGGCGTCGGCAATCAGGTTGCCCATCTCGCACTCCTGGCTTCGGCAGAATTCGCGGTCGCCGCCGATTGGTTGATCGGTGGCCGCCACGACCTGGTTGCGGATCTCTTCCAGAGGCACGGCGAGTTCGCCGACGCGGGCCACGATTTCCTGATCCTCGACAACGAAGCGATCCAGCAGGATCGGCTCGCCCGTGGCCGAAGTCACGACGCCTTCATCATCGAAGACGACCTTCAATTCGCCCAGGTACTTGCCGTAGGCATAGGCCTGCACCACCGCCGTTTCGCCCACCATCGTCGGGTAGGGCCCCGCCGCGCGGTCGGAAACGTTCGACAGAAGCGTGTTCGAATGCCCGCCCACGATCACATCGACACCGGTGGTGTTCTCGGCCACGCGCAGATCGGTGCCATAGCCCGAATGGCTGAGCACGACGATCTTGTTGATGCCCTCGGCCGTCAGCCTGTCGACCTCGGCCTGCACTGCCTCGACCGGATCGGTAAAGATCACGTTCCGCCCGGGCGAGGCCAGTTCGTCTGTATCCTGCGGGGTGAGGCCGATGAGCCCGATCTTTTCGCCCCCCTTCTCGATCACCACGGATTTCTGGATCGCGTCGGACAGTAGCGGCTCCCCCGAAACATCGGCATTCGACATCAGGATCGGGAATTCGGTCGCCGAGATGAACTGGCGCAGGATTTCGGGGCCGTCGTCGAATTCGTGGTTGCCCACGGTCATCGCATCATAGCCCATCCGGTTCATCATCTCGGCGGCCACTTTGCCCTTGTAGTAGTTGTAGAACAGCGTGCCCTGGAACTGGTCGCCGCCATCGACGAGAAGCCAGTTGCCGGCACGGTCCTTCGCCGTTTCAATCGCCGTCATGATACGGGCGGAGCCGCCGAAGCACTTGCCCTCGGTGTTGTCATCGGGGTTGCAGCTCGAGTCGAAACGGTTGATCGGCTCGAACCGGGCGTGGAAGTCGTTGGTATGCAGGATCGTAATGGAATAATCCGCCTGCGCGAGGCCGGCACTGAGTGCGAGCGCCGCCGCGGAGCCGGTGAGAATCCGTGCGAGCATTGAGGGTCTCCCTGATGTCGTTGTTATGGTCGCGAGAGTGGCGGCAAGTCGCGGCACTGTCCAGTGCGGCGCGCGGGGTTGACGCGGCGTTTTCCGCGGGCCATGCCGCGGCCCATGGTGATCTATAAAATCCTGCGCAGTGCCGAGTGGGCCGCGCTTCTTCATGACGGGGCGACCGAGGGCGCGCCGGTGGATCTGGCCGATGGTTTCATCCACTTCTCCACCGCCGAACAGCTTGGCGAAACCGCAGCGAAGCATTTCGCGGGCGCAGACGGGCTTTGGGTGCTGGCGGTCGCGGCCGACGGGCTCGATGCCCTGAAATGGGAGCCCTCGCGGGGCGGCGCGCTGTTCCCGCATCTCTACCGCGCGTTGCGGCTGTCGGAGCTGCTTTGGGCACGGCGGATGCCGCCCGGGCCCCGGGGCCATATCCTGCCCGAGGGCGTGGAATGAGCCTGGGTGAGCGGATCGCGCTGCCGATCCTGCGGCGGCTTGATCCCGAACGCGCCCACGGGCTTGCACTGAAGGCGCTTCGCGCGGGGCTCGGCCCGTCAGGCGGGCCGGTCCGGGATGCGCGGCTTCAGGTCACGCTTGCGGGGATGCGGCTTGAGAACCCGCTGGGGCTGGCGGCCGGGTTCGACAAGAATGCCGAGGCGCTGGGGCCGCTGATGCGCGCGGGCTTCGGGTTTCTGGAGGTGGGCGCGGCGACCCCCCTGCCCCAGCCCGGCAACCCGCGCCCGCGGCTTTTCCGTCTGGCGGAGGACCGGGCGGCGATCAACCGCTTCGGCTTCAACAATGACGGGGCGGAGGCAATCGCGGCGCGGCTGGCGGCGCGGCCGAAGGGCGTGCCCGTGGGGCTGAACCTCGGCGCGAACAAGGACAGTGCGGACCGGGCGGCGGATTTCGCGCGCGTCCTGCGAATGGCGGGGCCGCATGTGGATTTCGCGACCGTCAACGTCTCCTCTCCCAATACAGAGCGGTTGCGTGATCTGCAGGGGAAGGCGGCACTTGCCGCGCTGCTTGACGGCGTGCTGGAGGCGCGGGGCGACCTGGCGCGCCGGGTGCCGGTTTTCCTGAAGATCGCGCCCGATCTTGACGATGCCGGGCTCTCGGATGTGGCGGAGGTGGCGATGGCCGCCGGGCTTGACGGGATGATCGCGACGAACACGACGCTTGACCGGGCCGGGCTGAGAAGCGCCCATGCCGGAGAGGCGGGCGGGCTGTCGGGCGCGCCGCTGTTCGAGAGATCGACAAGGGTGCTGGCGCGGCTTTCGGCGCTGACAGGTGGAGAACTGCCGCTTATCGGCGTCGGCGGGGTGTCGTCGGCGGAAGACGCCTATGCAAAGATCCGCGCGGGCGCTTCGGCCGTACAACTTTACACCGCGCTCGTGTATGGGGGCCTGAGCCTTGTACCGGAGATCCTTTCGGGGCTGTCGACGCTTCTGGCACGGGACGGGTTTGACTGCCTCGCCGCGGCGGTGGGCGCGGATCGGGAGAGATGGGCGTGACGATTACGATCTGGTTCAATCCGCGCTGTTCGAAGTGCCGTGACACGCTTGCGCTTCTGGAAGCCGAGGGGATCGAGCCCGAAGTGCGGCGCTACCTTGAAGATCCGCCGAACGAGTACGAGATCCGCGACGCGATCGATAAGCTGGGCCTGCCCGTGTCGGAGGTGATCCGCCCGGGAGAGCCTGCGTTTCAGGACATGGCGCTTTCGGAGGATGCCGATCCCGACCTCCTGATTGCTGCGATGGCGGAAAATCCGGGGCTGATCGAGCGGCCGATCGTTTTTCGGGGCGATCGGGCGGTGATCGGGCGGCCGCCGCGCAAAGTGCTCGATCTGCTCTGATCCACCCCTTCATTTTGGCCGAAATACTCCGGGGGCCGCGCGGCACGCGCGGCGGGGCAGCGCCCCTCTGCCAGCACGGGCCTAGCGCAGCGCGGCTTCGAGGCGCGGGTAGCGCGATGCGAGTGTGATGCCGCGGGCCGCAAAGGAGATCAGAAGCGCGATCCAGAGACCGTGATTGCCGAAGGTCGGGACGAGGGCCAGCACGGCAACGCCATAGACCAGCACCGACAGGATCATCATGTTGCGCATGTCGCGCGTGCGGGTGGCCCCGACGAAGATGCCGTCGAGCATCCAGGCCGCGCAGCCCAGAATCGGCGCGAGCACCATGTAGGGCAGATAGAGCCGCGCCTCGGCCCGCACGCCCGGCGCCGTGGTCATCAGATCGATGAGGGAAGATCCGAAAAGGGCCACAACCGCCGACAGGACGATCACGGTGCCCGCGCCCCAGAGGCTTGTCATCAGAGCGCTGCGGCGTAGCGCGCCGACGGCACGGGCCCCCGCCGCCTGGCCCACCAGCGCTTCGGCGGCGAAGGCAAAGCCATCCATGGCGTAGGCCGTGACGTGAAGGAATTGCAAAAGCACCTGGTTCGCCGCAAGCGGCACATCACCCAGATCGGAACCGAGAAACAGAAACGACACGAAGATCGCCTCGAGCAGAACCGAGCGAATCAGGATATCGGTGTTCACCGTGGCCATGCGCCTGAGCTGCCCTGCATCGAAAACCCGGCCCCAGTTGCGCCAGTCGGGCCGCTGGAACGGCCCGCGGCACAGCCAGAGACCGAGGCCCAGCGCCGTCCATTCGGCGATGAAGGTGGCGATGGCCACACCCTCCACCCCCCAGTCAAGGCCGAGAACGAACCAGAGATCGAGGACGATGTTGATCCCGTTCATCCAGAGTTGCAGGACGAGAACTTGCGTCGTGCGTTCGCGCGCGATGAGCCAACCCGTGATGCCGAAGATCGCGATGGCCGCGGGCGCAGACCAGACGCGGATCGCCATGTAATCGCGGGCAAGCGCCTCGACCCCGGCGCTTGCGGGGGCAACGAGGAAGGCGCCCGCAAAGATCGGGATCTGGAGGAGGATGAGCACGAGGCCGGCCGCACCCCCGATCATGAGCGCGCGGGTCAGAAGCGCGTCGGCCTCGGCCTGATCGCCCGCGCCGATGGCCTGGGCGGTGAGCCCCACCGTACCCATCCGCAGAAAACCGAAGATCCAGTAGATCGCCGAAAGGATGATGGCACCGATGCCGACCGCGCCGATCGGCACCGCCTCGCCCATCTGGCCCACCACGCCGGTATCGACGATGCCGAGAATAGGCACGGTGGCATTCGACAGGACGATGGGGCCCGCGATCTTAAGGATGCGGCCGTGGGTGAGCGGCCGCAGCGCCGTTTCAGGCATCGGAGGGCGTGTCGCGGGGCGGCATCAGGAAATGCCCCGTCGCCTGGGCGAAGAGACGGCTGCGATTGTCCTGCCAGGCCTCGACATGCACGGAGGCATAGCGGCGGCCGGAGCGGTTCACCCTTGCGCGTGCATAGGCGTCGCGTGGCAAACCCGAGCGCAGGTAATCGACGGTAAAATCGATCGTCTTCGGCAGCCGGGGGAGCGTGTCGGGGCTTAGGCTTTCGGCGTCGATCCGCCCGCTCTCGATGTCGTCCCAGAGCATCGACCAGCTGAGTTCGATGATCGCAGTGGTTTCGAGGAAGGCCGCCGTCACCCCGCCGTGGATGGCGGGCAGCATCGGGTTGCCGATCAGTTTTTCGTCGAAGGGCAGAAGCGCCGTCAGCTCGTCCCCGCGGCGTTCGAAGCGGATGCCGAGATAGGTGATGTAGGGCACGCCTTCGACGAGCGCGCGAAGCGCGCTGTCGCGACGCTGTTTGACGACCTGGACGGGTTCGGGGCGCTGGCGTCTCATGCGCGGGCCCGCTTGGATTCGATGGTGAAGGCGCCGGTGGCCGTGGCAACCGGGTTGTCGCCGTCGTCGTCCATCGCGACCGCGCGCACGAAGGAGACCGAGCGCGTGATGTGATAGCAGGTGGCCTCGGCCCGGATCGTCTGGCCCGGAGTGGCCGCGCGCATGTAATCGATTCGAAGATCGAGGGTGGCCGTCACAGAGGGGCTTTTCGGGTGGCTCATCACCGCCGCTCCGCCGCAGGTATCCATCAGCGCCGAGACCGCGCCGCCATGGATCACCCCCGTCGAGGGATCGCCGACGAAGCGGGCGTCATAGGGCATTTCGATCACCGCCTTCCCGTCGCCCACGTCGACGAGGCGCATTCCCAGCGCGCGGCAATGGGGCAAAGCGGTTATGAACTGGCGCGTGGCCTCGACACGGGGATCGGCCATCGGTTCTGACACCTTTTCCGAATTCGCCGCCGTTATGTCGGCGCCCCCCCGCTCCCGCAAGCGTGAATTGAACCATTCGCCGGATTGCAGTGTTGGGGCGCTGGCGTATAAATGGACATGTGTGGAGGAGCGATGTCCGATGAGCGTCTGACATTCAAGGAAATGTGCGCGAAGTTCGACGTGACGCCGCGAACCCTGCGGTATTACGAGTATATCGAACTTCTGAGCCCGGACCGCGAGGGCCGGTCGCGATTTTACAGCCCGCGGGAGACTGCGCGGATGACGCTGATCCTGCGGGGCCGCAGGTTCGGTTTCAGCCTAGAGGAAATTCGCCAGTGGCTTCTTCTCTATGAAGAGAAGGGATCGAAGGCGCAGTTCGAGGAATTCTTGCGACTGGCCGACCGTCAGCTTGATGTGCTGGCCGAGGAGCGCGCGCGACTCGACCAGACAATCGACGATCTGAATGCCCTTCGAGCCGAAACCCAGGGCCTCGTGGACAAAGCCTGAGATCGCGAAAGATTTTTGCGTCGTGACCCTGCGTCAGGGACAGGATCGCTCTCAATCACGAAATTGACGCGACGTTGTGATTACGTAAACGTAAAGCATTCTTGTAAGGTGGGGTCCGAGAAGCGCATGTCGCCGCAACCGACATTGCGAGGATGAGACCCGTGACCGACGAACCTGTAATGACGATCCGTGAAATGTGCGACGCGTACGACGTGACGCCGCGCACGCTTCGCTTCTACGAATCGAAAGAACTGCTTTTCCCAATCCGCGAAGGCACCAAGCGGCTGTTCACCCGGCGTGACCGCGCGCGGCTCAAGCTGATCCTGCGCGGCAAGCGCTTTGGGTTCAGCCTCGAAGATATCCGCCAGCTCCTGAACCTCTACGATGCCGGCGACCAGCAACTGACCCAGCTGACCGAAACCTACAGGATCGCGCAGGACCGCCTGACCGCGATGGTCAGCCAGCGCGACGAGCTGAACCAGGCCATCGACGAGCTGAAGGAACAGCTGAAGTGGGGCGAAGAGATGATCGCCTCTCTCCAGACCGGCCAGCGCGCCGCCGAATAACCAGTCTTTTCCCAGGAGTCCCCCGATATGACGACCTATACCGCCCCCGTCAAAGACACCCAGTTCATCCTGCAGGAAATGCTGAACGTGCAGGCGATGGATATCCCCGGCTATGACGAGCTTGACGCCGACTTCACCAAGGCCGTTCTGGAAGAGGCGGGCAAGGTGGCCGCGGAGGTGCTGCACCCCTTGAACAAGGTGGGAGATGCGCAGGGATGTTCGCTGGAAAATGGCGTGGTGCGGACGCCCGAGGGATTCAAGGCGGCCTACGAGACGATGTGCGAGGGCGGCTGGACAGCGCTCGACGCCGATCCCGCCTATGGCGGCCAGGGGATGCCGGTTGTGATGAACCTTGCGACGGGCGAATACTTCTCGTCGGCCAACATGGCGTTCCAGATGTATTCGGGCCTGACCCACGGTGCGATGTCAGCGATCCACGCCCATGGCTCGGACGCACAGAAAGAGACCTATCTGCCGAACATGGCCGCGGGCACCTGGACCGGAACGATGAACCTGACCGAGCCGCAATGCGGCACCGATCTGGGCCTGATCCGCACGAAGGCGGAACCGCAGGAGGACGGCACTTACCGCATCACCGGGCAGAAAATCTGGATCTCGGCCGGCGAGCACGACATGTCGGACAACATCATCCACCTCGTCCTCGCCCGCATTCCGGGCGGCCCCGAGGGGATCAAGGGCATCTCGCTTTTCATCGTGCCGAAGTTCCTGGTGAACGAGGACGGCAGCCTTGGCGAACGCAACAGCCTGTCCTGCGGCGGGCTTGAAGAGAAGATGGGAATTCACGGCAACGCCACCTGCGTGATGAACTATGACGGGGCGACCGGCTTTCTGATCGGCGAGATGCACAAGGGTATGCGCGCGATGTTCACGATGATGAACGAAGCGCGTCTCCTGGTCGGGATGCAGGGCTTTGCCCAGGCCTCGGTCGCCTATCAGAACGCGCTTGGCTTCGCGCAGGACCGGCTTCAGGGCCGCGACGTGACCGGCACAAAGAACCCGAACGGCCCGGCCGATCCGATCATCGTGCACCCCGATGTGCGGCGGAACCTGCTGGACCAGAAGAGCTTTGTCGAAGGGGCCCGCGCCTTCGCGCTGTGGGGCGCCACCGTCATCGACCGGGCGCACCGGAACGGGGATGCCGAGGCCGATGGCCTGATCTCGCTGCTGACGCCCGTGCTCAAGGGCTTCCTGACCGACAAGGGCTTCGACACCACGGTTCTGGCGCAGCAGACGCTGGGCGGATCGGGCTTCACCCAGGAATGGGGGCTCGAGCAGTTCGTGCGCGATGCGCGGATCGCGATGATCTATGAAGGCACGAACGGCGTTCAGTCGCTTGACCTCGTGGCGCGGAAGCTGCCGATGAACGGCGGGAAGCCGATCATGGGCTTCTTCGAGCTGGTGAAGGCGCATCTGAAGGCAAACGAGGAGAATGCCGCGCTTAAGGCCGATTTCCTCGAGCCCCTGAAGGCGGCGTCTAAGGATCTTCAGGCCGCCGGTATGTTCTTCATGGCCGAAGGCATGAAAAACCCGAATGCGGCGCTGTCGGGATCCTACGACTTCATGCACCTCTTCGGGCATGTCTGCCTGGGGCTCATGTGGTCGAAAATGGCCATTGCCGCGCAGGCCGCGATTGATGCGGGTGCGTCGGATCGCGAGTTCTACGAGGCGAAACTGGCGACGGGCCGCTATTACATGAAGCGGCAGCTTCCGGCGACCGCGCTGCATCTGGCGCGCATCCAGTCCGGCGCGGAGCCGGTGATGACGCTGGAAGCCGCCAATTTCTGAAGACAACGAGGATCCTGAAGCCAATGCCCAAGCGTTTCCGCCTGACCCGCCGTTTTCCCTGCGCAATGACCGAGGACGGCTATCGCCGACTCCGGCGGTTTGCGCAGGAGGCGGGGCTCGACGAAGGCGAGGCGCTGTCGTTCATCTTCGAGAATTTCGACTCGATCATGGATGACGAGAACCTCGGAGCGCGGCTCAGGATCTTCAACAGCGAGCTGGATGCGCGAAAGCGCTGAGGCCCGTTTCGGGAGGGACACATGACGACAGGCTGGATGACCGACGAGCACAGGATGCTCGCCGATATGACGCGGGAGTTCATCACGAACGAGTGGGCCCCGCATTTCGCGCGCTGGGCCGAGCAGGGCGAGATGGACAAGGAGACCTGGACGCAGGCCGGGGAGCTTGGCCTTTTGCTTCCGTCGGTGCCCGAGGAATACGGCGGCGCGGGCGGCGATTTTGGGCATGAGGCGGCGATCCTGATCGAAGGGGCGCGTGCGAACCTCGCATCCTGGGGCCACGGGATCCATTCGGGGATCGTGGCACATTACATCCTCGCCTATGGCTCGGACGAGCAGAAGGTGCGCTGGCTGCCGAAGATGGCGACGGGCGAGATGGTGGGCGCGCTGGCGATGACCGAGCCCGGCGCGGGATCGGACGTGCAGGCGATCAAGACCCGCGCGGTGAAGGACGGAAATGCCTATCGCCTGTCGGGATCCAAGATCTTCATCACCAACGGGCAGCATGCGGACCTGATCGTGGTGGCCTGCAAGACCGATCCGTCGGCGGGGGCCAAGGGCACCTCGCTTCTGGTGGTGGAAACCGAGGGGGCCGAGGGATTCAAACGCGGCCGGAACCTCAAGAAGATCGGGCTTCACGCCGCTGACACCTCGGAGCTGTTCTTCGACAATGTCGAAGTGCCGCCCGAGAACCTTCTGGGCGCGGCCGAAGGCCAGGGCTTTTACCAGATGATGCAGCAATTGCCCCAGGAGCGGCTGATCATCGCCTGTGGCGCGGTGGGCGCGATGGAGGGCGCGGTGGAACGCACGGTGGCCTATGCCAAGGAACGGGAAGCTTTCGGGGTGCCGATCCTGAAGCACCAGGTCGTGCGGCACACCATTGCCGAGGCCAAGACGAAGACAACCGTGGCGCGCGCCTTCCTCGACCAGTGCATCTCGAAGCACCTCGATGGCGTGCTCAGCGTCGAAGAGGCGGCGATGGCGAAATACTGGATCACCGACACGATGATGGAGGTGCTGGACGCCTGCCTGCAAATGCATGGCGGCTACGGTTTCATGGCCGAATACGACATCGGGCCGATGTGGGCCGACGGGCGCGTACAGCGGATCTATGGCGGCACGAACGAGATCATGAAGGAACTGATCGGGAGATCACTGTGAGCGGAGCGCGCCGATACCGCCCTTCGGGCGGTTGCCTGCGGCGCGAGTATTTGCGCCAAAATGAAGCGGCGGCAGCCTCCCTGCCAGCAGGCAGGGAGACCTTCACTTTGGGCGGTCATCGGCTCTCCAGCCTGTACCGCATCTTCCTCTCTGGCGCGTTAACCTTAATGGGGCGTGAACGGCACCTTCATTTTGGCAGAAATACTCATTTTCCGACGTGCGAGGTCAGATCATGACGATGCAGCTGTATTGCTTCGGCGAATCCGGGAACTGCTACAAGGCCGCGCTGACGCTGGAGCTGTCGGGCGTCGACTGGGCCCCTGTTTACGTCGATTTCTTTGGCGGCGAGGCGCGGAGCGAAGCGTATCTGCGCAAAGTGAATGCCATGGGCGAAGCCCCGGTTCTCAAGGACGGCGACCTGATGCTGACCCAGTCGGGCGCGATCCAGCAATACGTGATCGACAAGACCGGCAGCCCGCTCGGCGGGCGCGCCGAAGACCGCTACGAAATTCTGCGGTGGGTCCTCTGGGACAACCACAAGATGTCCAGTCAGGCGGGCGTGGTGCGCTTCCTGATGAACTTCCTGCCCGAGGAGAAACGCCCGCAGGAGGCGATCCGTTTCCTGCAAGGCCGGCTTATGGCCGCGCTGAAGACGCTCGACACCCACCTTCAGGGCCGCGACTGGATCGTGGGCGATGGGATGACCGCCGCCGATATCTGCGCCTGCGGCTACCTCTTTTATCCCGAACCCTTTGGGTTCGATCGGGCCGACTGGCCCCATATCGACGCTTGGCTCAACCGCATCGAAGCGGTGCCCGGCTGGAAACACCCCTATGACCTGATGCCCGGCCACCCCTCGGACCGGGCGTGACGAAAGGACCTTCGATGACCGACGCCTATATTTTCGACGCCGTGCGCAGCCCTCGCGGCAAGGGCCGCAAGGACGGCAGCCTGCACGAAGTGACCGCATTGCACCTTTCCGCCGAAGTGCTGAACGCGGTGAAGGATCGCAATGGCCTGGACGGCCATGTGGTGGAGGACTTGATCTGGGGCAACGTGACCCAGGTCGGCGAACAGGGCGGGTGCCTTGCGCGCTCCGCCGTGTTGGCCTCGGACCTCGACGAGCGCATTCCGGGCGTGTCGATCAACCGGTTCTGCGCGAGCGGCCTCGAGGCCGTGAACATGGCCGCGAACCAGGTGCGGGGCGGCGCGGGCGGGGCCTATATCGCGGGCGGCGTCGAGATGATGGGCCGGGTGCCCATGGGGTCGGACGGGGCGGCGATCGCCGTCGATCCATCTCTGGCGATGAAGACTTATTTCGTCCCTCAGGGCATCTCGGCGGATATCATCGCGACCGAGTATGGCTTTACCCGGGACGATGCCGACGCCTATGCCGTCGAGAGCCAGGCGCGGGCCGCCGCGGCCTGGGAGGACGGGCGGTTCGGGAAATCGGTGGTCACTGTGCGGGACGTGAACGGCCTGCCGATCCTCGAGCGGGACGAATACATGCGCCCCGGCACGGACATGCAGGCGCTGGGATCGCTTGACCCGGCCTTCAAGCAGATGGGCGAGGTGATGCCCGGCTTCGACAAGGTCGCGATGATGAAATACCCGCATCTGGAGCGGATCGAGCATATTCACCATGCCGGCAACTCGTCGGGCATCGTGGACGGGGCCGCTGCGATCCTGATCGGATCGAAGGAATTCGGCGAAGCCCACGGGCTGAAGGCGCGCGCGCGGATCCGCGCCACAGCGAAGATCGGCACCGATCCCACGATCATGCTGACCGGCCCCGTGCCGGTAACCGAAAAGATCCTGAAGGATGCCGGTATGGCGATCGGCGATATCGACCTCTTCGAGGTGAACGAGGCCTTTGCCTCGGTCGTTCTGCGCTTCATGCAGGCCTTCGATGTCGATCACGGAACCGTGAACGTTAATGGCGGCGCGATCGCTATGGGCCACCCGCTGGGCGCCACGGGGGCGATCATCCTGGGCACGCTCTTGGACGAATTGGAACGATCCGACAAGGAGATAGGTCTTGCCACCCTCTGCGTTGCGAGCGGCATGGGCGCGGCGACGGTGATCGAGCGTGTTTGAGATGACAACGAGCATCAACGCGAGTGGCCGGGCCGTAAGGTACCGTGATGGTTGTGTTTTCTTGACCTCCGCTGCAGAGACCTACTTTTTCGATCAGAATAATAAATCACGTGATCTCGCCCCAAGGGCATTATGGAGTTTGCGGAAAGGAAATGGAGGAGGCGGCGCTCAGCCGATTCTGTCAGGATCTGGCGGATGCTGTGATCGAGGGGCGTCTGGACGATGCCCTTCGGGTCTATTCCTATCCTCTTGCTGTCTACCGTCCTGGGGGAGTGAACGTGGAACGCTCCCGCGAGGATACGCAGCGCGCCCTCACCGGCCGGATGTCGGTTGCGAAAAGCAACGGGACGGTCGCGATCGCCACGAAGCTTCTCAATATCGACCGTTCCAAGCAGGGGCGGATCATCCTCGAGGTGGAGTGGGCCTATCTCGGCCCGGCGTGCAAAGAACTCGACCGGACACATTTGCGGTACTATTGCCGCACGGACGGGTCCGGCGCGCTACGGATCGAAATGGTCGACCTGGAGCGGATGGCCTTCCATGGCGCGCCTGGCCTGTGGCAGTTGCCCGACCGGCCGCACTGACCGCACACACCCGCCGCACACACGACACAGAGACACCGACGCAGGCCCGCCCCCGGGCAAGCGCCCTCACACTTGCGACTGACGGAGCCCGACATGGCTGAATTTCACTACGATATCGACGCGGACGGCGTGGCCGTCATCACCTGGGACGTGCCCGGGAAATCCATGAATGTCATGACGTTCCAGGGTTGGGACGAGCTTGATGCGCTGATTGACCGGGCGCTTGGGGACGAGGCCGTGAAAGGCATCGTCCTGACCTCGGGCAAGGACAGCTTCGCGGGTGGGATGGACCTGAACGTCATCGCCCGGATGAAGGAAATGGCGGGCGACGACCCGGCGCGCGGCCTGTTCGAAGGAATCATGCGTGTCCATGGCATCATGCGGAAGATCGAACGCGCGGGCACGGACCCGAAGACGCTGAAGGGCGGCAAGCCCGTGGCCGCCGCCCTGACCGGCACAGCGCTGGGGATCGGCTATGAGATCCCGCTTTGCTGTCACCGGATCTTCGCCGCCGACAACCCGAGGGCGCGGATCGGTCTGCCGGAAATCCTGGTGGGTATCTTCCCCGGCGCGGGCGGCACGACGCGGCTGGTGCGCAAGATGGGCGCCATGGCCGCGAGCCCGCATCTTCTGGAAGGCAAGACCTATACGCCGGACCGCGCGAAATCGGCCGGGCTGATCGACGAGGTGGTGCCGGCAGGCGAGCTTCTGGCCCGCGCGAAGGCCTGGGTATTGGGGGCCGGAGACGCCGATATCGTGAAGCCGTGGGATCAGAAGGGTTACAAGATGCCGGGCGGCGCGCCCTATCACCCTGCGGGCTTCATGACCTATGTCGGCGCCTCGGCGATGGTGCACGGCAAGACAATGGGCGTCTATCCGGCGGCCAAGGCGCTTTTGTCAGCAGCCTATGAGGGCGCGCTCGTGCCCTTCGACACGGCGCTGAAGATCGAGGCACGGTGGTTCACCAACGTGCTGATGAACCCCTCTTCGGGGGCGATGATCCGCTCGCTCTTCCAGAACAAGCAGGCGCTCGAGAAGGGCGCAAACCGGCCCACGGTCGACGACCAGTCGGTAAAGAAGCTGGGTGTTCTTGGTGCGGGCATGATGGGCGGCGGGATCGCCTATGTCGCGGCTCAGGCCGGGATCGAGGTGGTGCTTGTCGACCAGTCGCAGGAAGCCGCGGATCGCGGCAAGGGCTATTCCGAGGGCATTCTCGACAAGGGGATCTCGCGCAAACGGGTGACGCCGGAGAAGAAAGAGGCGGTTCTTTCGAAGATTACCGCGACCTCGGATTACGCTGCGCTGGTCGGCGCCGACCTGATCGTGGAAGCGGTGTTCGAGGATCCGGGCATCAAGGCCGAGGTGACGCAGAAGGTGGAAGCGATCGTGGGCGAGGATTGCATCTTCGCCACCAACACCTCGACCCTGCCGATCACGGAGCTTGCGAAGGCGAGCGCGCGGCCGGAGCAGTTCATCGGCATCCACTTCTTCTCACCCGTCGACAAGATGATGCTGGTGGAAATCATCCGCGGCACCGAAACCGGCGACCGGGCGGTGGCCAAGGCGCTCGATTTCGTGCGCCAGATCCGGAAGACGCCGATCGTGGTGAACGACGCGCGGTTCTTCTACGCCAACCGGTGCATCATCCCCTACATCAACGAGGGCATCCGGATGGTGGCCGAGGGGGTGACGCCACCGCTGGTAGAGAACGCCGCGAAGCTTGTGGGAATGCCGCTGGGCCCCTTGCAGCTTGTGGACGAAACCTCGATCGACCTTGGCGTGAAGATCGCGAAGGCGACGAGGGCGGCGATGGGCGATGCCTACCCAGACGGAGCGGTCGACGAGGTGCTGTTCTGGATGGCCGACGAGGGGCGTCTGGGCCGGAAGAGCAAGGCGGGCTTCTATGCCTATGACGAGGCTGGCAAGCGGCAAGGCCTGTGGGCCGGTCTTGGCGAGCGCTACGACGAGGCCGAGACGCAGCCCGAACTCAGCGAAGTGCAGCACCGGCTTCTTTTCACACAGGTGCTGGAAGCCGTACGGGCGCTGGAGGAAAACGTTCTGATGGACATCCGCGAGGGTGACGTGGGCGCGATCCTCGGCTGGGGCTTTGCGCCCTGGTCAGGCGGCCCGTTCTCGTGGCTCGACATGATCGGGGCGGCACGCGCGGTGGAGATCTGCGAGGATCTGACCGCCCGTCACGGCCCCCGGTTCACGCCCCCTGCCCTTCTGAAGGACATGGCGGCGCGGGGCGAGACCTTTTACGGCCGTTTCGCGCCCCGCGCCGAAGCCGCCTGAGGCGACCCGCCGCCGCCGCCCTCTCAAACGGCGGCGGCCACACGCCTGGGGCGCTGCCGCGTGGACGCGCGGTGGCCCTCCAGGAACCGGCAGGACATCAGAAGATCGGCTGCCGGAGCGTCGAGGACGGGGAAGGCCTGCGACTGCACCGCCGCCCGGCCATCGGCCGGGCAGTGCAGGCAGAGGCCCGTATTGGCATAGACGACTTCCTCGTCTTCGAACCTCAGCGAAACCACCTCTATTCCGTCGACGGGCATGGCGAGACCGATCTCTCCATGCCCCGCGATGTCGGCCCCGCGCACGAGGACGCGATGCTGGCCGGTGACGCTTTCGACGGCGGCGCCGGCAAGGAGAATGCCCTGATCCGGCAGGACGTAGAGCGCCTCGCAATTGCCCAGAGCGCCGCCGGGGATGAGCGTGAGCCCTTCCGGATAGACCTTGGGCAGATCGGCGCCGTATCGCGCGCGGATCACCGATTTCAGCGTTCTGAGCCCGCCGTCAAATGTGTGGATCTGCGTGCCGGGGATCACATCCTCGACCCGCTGCCACCCGATTTCCGTTTCAATTCTGGTTCCCCCGACAAGACCGGAAGCCACACGACGGCCCCCGTGGCGTACATCCTGTAAGCCGTTCATACCATTTGCTCCTAAACACGCGAGGCTCCCGATTGCCGCACGGTGGGCAGGAAACACGGCCATTTCGCCCCGATCCGGGCGGAAATGTGGCAAGATGCGGGCGGCGTTGCGGCGGGGCCCCCAGTTTTCTGTGATCTGGATCACTGTTGCCGGGGTGGTGACAATGGCTGGCGGTGCGCCGCGCGGTTAGGGATCGGGGAAGCGGTAGCCGAAGCGGGCGATGTCGGCAGCGCAGAGATCGGCAACGCGGGCGGCTAGGGCCGGAGTATAGGCGGCGGCGAGCCCTTCGCGTGCGCTTGCGTTCACATGGGGGAGCGGGCGAAGGGGGAAGCCCAGATACGCCTCGACCGCCGGAAGATCGGCGTCGGGATGTTCGAGGCGGATGAAGTGGGGGGCAGGCGCGCCCGCGGCCGTCACGTAGCTTTCGGCGGTGCCGTGGCGGAGGCTTGCGGCAATCTCCGGATCATTCAGGAAGCCGTCGAAGCTTTCGCGCTTCGCAGTAGCCACGGCAGGGTGATCGAAACTCTGGAGGCGAAGCCAGCGGTAATAGCTGAGGCAGCGCGCCCAGGGGTTGCGGACCAGGGTGCAGACCATGACACCGCTCAGGTCTTCCGGCCCGAGAAGGCCGCAGAGATCGGCGAGTGTCATGTGCTTGCGGAGAGCGCCCTGCGGAAAGACCCCCTTCTGGCGCTTGCGGCGGCGCGCGGCCTTGGGGGTGTCGCCCACGAGAATATCGTCTTTCATCGCGCGAGCCTCGTAGGCGAGCGCCAAGGAAGTGCCGCCCGTTTTCGGGATATGGATGAAGATGAAGCGGCGGCCGCGGGAGAAGATCACCGGTCCCGGCCCCGAAGCGCGATAACGACGCCCGAGACCGCGATGAGACAGAGCCCGGCGAGCGACAGCGCATCGAGGGTTTCGCCGCGCAGGACCCAGGCCCAGACCGAGACGAAGCCCAGAAGCGAATATTCAAACACAGCGACGAAGGAGGCATCGGCCAGCTGGTAGCCCCGGGTCAGGAGGCCGACGCCGAGAATCGAGCCCACGGCCTGAACCGCCGTCCAGAACAGCGCGGTCTCACTTGGAGGGCCCCAACCGCGCAGAATGAAGCCGGCGGCCCCCGGGGGTGCGTCGGGCTGAAGGATCGCAAGGACGAGAAGCCCCAGGATCGACCAGATCGCCATGGCCGTGAAGAAGCCGGTGAGGAGTGCCGGCACGCTTTCGCGCGCGCAGCCCTCGCGGGTGACGATGGCCCCCAGCGCGTAGAGAAGCCCCGCGACAAGCGGGACAGCGGAAACCGGCGTAAAGGAGCCTGCTTCGGGCTTCAGGACCAAGAGGACGCCCAAGAAGCCCACGATGCCCGCGAGGGCGCGGACAGGGCCGACGCGTTGACCGAGAAACAGCGCCGAAATGACCATGACCCAGAGCGGCGCGGTGAAGAGCCCCGCCACCACCTTGGCGATCGGCAGGAAGGCGAGCGTTCCGAAATAGAGCACCATGGTGGCGGATACGAGAAAGCTGCGCAACGCCACGGGGCGCGGCGCGGTGGCCCTGAGCGTGCCGAAGCCGAGCGCCGCGGCGGCGGCCAGAAGCGGCAGGGCAATGGCCGCGCGCATCAGGTGGAACTGCCAGAGCCCGGTTTCGCCGGCGATCACCACAACGTAATTGTCGATGAAGCCGATCACGCCCATGGCCGCGATCACGAAGAGCGCGGCGGCGATGGGACGGGTCTCGGACATGGGGCGCGCGCTCCGGCGGGATATGGCTCGGGGGACCAAAGCATTCCGGACGCGCCCGCGCAATGGACGGCCTTGCAAGCCCGGGCTATTCTTTCGCTCCGGGCAGAGGGGCGGACGAGCGGAACGACATTGGGGCCATGACCGCGCTCAAGGAATATCAGCGGCTGGAGGCGCAGGGGCTTTACACCCCGGCCGAGGGTGCGCAGCGCCGCGACGTGGTGTTATCGCTGGGCCACGCAACGCTGACGATCACCGATCACCGGGACGTGGCGCTGGCGCATTGGTCGCTGGCCGCCGTCGAGCGGCTGAACCCCGGGCGGCGGCCCGCCGTCTATGCGCCAGAGATGGAGGGCGGCGAGCAGATCGAGACCTCGGACGATACGATGATCCGCGCGATCGAGAAGATCCGCGCAGCGGTGGACCGGGGACGGCCCCATCCCGGGCGGTTGAGGCACCGGCTGGTGATCGCGGTGGCGGTGCTGATCGCGGTGCTGGCGGTGGTCTGGCTGCCGGGCGCATTTCTGCGCAAGACCGCCTCGCTGGTTCCGGACCCAGCGCGGATCGCACTGGGCGACGATATTCTGGAGGCGATCGTGGGGGTAACGGGGCCGGCATGTGACGTGCCCGAGGGGCTGCAGGCGCTGGGCAAGCTGACCCAGCGGCTGGGCGCGGCTGGCCCTCAGCGGGTGATCGTGCTGCCCGGGGGCGTGCGCGACGCGGTGCACCTGCCCGGGGGCAAGGTGCTGATCGGCCGGGGCGTTGTGGAAGATCACGAGAGCCCTTCAGTCGTGGCGGGCTATGTGCTGGCGGAAGTAGAGCGGGCTTCGGCGGAAGACCCGCTTCTGGGCGTTCTGCGCCATGCCGGGCTGATGGCGACGGCGCGGCTCGCGACAACGGGGACGCTGCCCGACGGCGCCCTTGAAGGTTATGGCGCAGGGCTTCTGACACGGGAGCCTGCACCGCTCGACCCCGGGCGGACGGCGGCGCGCTTCGCGGCCGCCGGGGTATCGCTTTCGCCCTATGCCTATGCGATCGACATCACCGGGGAAGAGACCTTGTCCCTGATCGAGGCAGATCCGGGCGGCGGCGTGCCACTTCTGTCGGACGGGGACTGGGTGGCTTTGCAGGGGATCTGCGGCGGATGAGACGGGGGCGCTGCCCCCGCCTCCCTCCGGTCGGCCCCCCGGAGTATTTCTCGCCAAAATGAAGAGGGCGGTTATTTCGTGCCGTACATCCGGTCGCCCGCGTCGCCGAGGCCCGGGACGATGTAGCCCTTTTCATTAAGCCTCTTGTCCAGGGCGGCGGTGACAATCGGCACATCCGGGTGCGCCTCTTTCATGTGCTGCACACCTTCTGGGGCGGCGAGGAGGCAGAGGAACCGGATGTCGGTGGCGCCCGATTCCTTCAGAAGGCTGACGGCGGCGGCCGAGGAGTTTCCGGTTGCAAGCATCGGATCGACCGCGATCACCACGCGCTCGTCGAGCCGCTCGGGCACCTTGTAGTAGTATTGCACCGGTTGCAGCGTTTCCTCGTCACGGTAGAGCCCGACGAAGCCCACGCGCGCCGAAGGGATGAGATCGAGCATCCCGTCGAGGAGCCCGTTGCCCGCGCGCAGGATCGAGACGAGGGCGAGCTTGCGACCTGCGAGCGTCGGCGCCTCCATCGTTTCGAGCGGCGTTTCCACCTGTTTCGTCGTCATCGGCAGGTTGCGCGTCACCTCGTAGGCGAGAAGGTGGCTGATTTCGCGCAGGAGCTGGCGGAAGACGGCCGTGGGCGTGGCCTGATCGCGCATCAGCGTTAACTTGTGCTGCACGAGGGGGTGATTGACGATCGTGAGGTGGTCTGCAGTCATGAAGGTTCCAGTGTCTTAGCGATGCGGGTTTTGGTCTCGGGCGTGCAGAAGGCCGCGTCGAGGGTGATCCTGTTGAGCTCTTTGAAGGCCTCCTCGTCCCAGCCGAAGTTACGATTCAGCATCTCGTATTCCCGGGACATGGTGGTATGGAAGAAGGGCGGATCGTCGGTGGAGACGGTGACCGGCACACCGCTTTCGCGGAGCCGGTCGATCGGGTGGGCCTGCCAAGACGGGTAGACGCCGAGGGTGACGTTGGAGCCGGGGCAGACCTCGAGCACGATGCCGTCTTCGGCGAGACGGTCGACGAGGGCCGGGTCTTCGATGGCACGGACGCCGTGACCGACGCGTTCAGGCCGGAGCGCATCGAGCGAGGCGCGCACGTGTTCGGCGCCACGCCATTCGCCGGCATGAGTGGTGAGCCGGAGCCCGGCTTCGCGGGCGCAATCGAAGGCCCAGGCGAAATCGGCCGGTTCACCGGCCCTTTCGTCGCCCGCCATGCCGAACCCCACGAGCCAGTCGCCCGCCGTTTCCGCCGCGGCGACGGCGGTTTCCTTCGCCTTGTCGGGGCCGAAATGGCGGATGCAGGTGACGATGCCGCGAAGCGTGATGCCATCATCGCGTTCGGCGGCCTCAGCCGCCTCGCGGATCGCGGCGAGATACTCCGCCCAGGCCGCCGGATCGCGCCCGCCGCAGAAATCGGGGGAGAGGAAGGTTTCGGAATAAACGACGCCATGGGCCGCGCTTTCGGCGAGGACTGCGCGGGTAAGGCGGGCGTAATCCTCGGGCGTTGTGAGCACGCTGGTGGCTGCCTCGTAGACTTTCAGGAAATGCCAGAAATCAGTGTAGCTGTACGCGCCGCCTTCCGCGAAGATGCCCGAGAGATCGACGTGTTTTTCCGCCGCAAGGTCCCGGATGAAGGCCGGCGGGGCCGCGCCTTCAAGGTGAAGGTGGAGTTCGAGCTTAGGGAGGGCGGAAAGGCTCACAGCACGCTCCTCCCTGCGCCGCGTTCGGAAAGGCCGAGATGGGCGGCGACGGTAGCGGCGACATCGGTGAAGCCGATGAGGCCCGCCTCGCGCGCACCGACGCCCCGGGCCACCACCGGCACGCGTTCGCGCGTGTGATCGGTGCCAATCCAGGTGGGATCATTGCCGTGGTCGGCGGTGAAAAGCATCAGATCACCAGGGCGCATTGCGCCGAAAAGGCGTGGCAGGCACGTGTCGAACCATTCGAGGGCGCGGGCATAGCCCGAGACGTCGCGGCGGTGGCCGTAGACGGAATCGAACTCGACGAAATTTGCGAAGGTGAGGCTGCCGTCGGCGGCGGCGCCGACCGCGCGGGCGAGATCATCCATCAGATCGGCGTCGGCCCCTTTCTGAACATCGGTGATGCCCCGCATGGAGAAGATATCGCCGATCTTGCCGATGGCGTGCACGGCGCGGCCCTCGCCCAGGGCCCAGTCGCAGAGCGTGGGCGACGGCGGTGCGATGG
The DNA here is from genome assembly GCF_032586175.1 of Ovoidimarina sediminis. NCBI lineage: Bacteria > Pseudomonadati > Pseudomonadota > Alphaproteobacteria > Rhodobacterales > Roseobacteraceae > Ovoidimarina > Ovoidimarina sediminis. The sequence goes on along the minus strand of NZ_JAWHTE010000005.1, from coordinate 89,044 downwards.
CGAAATCCTTGCGGTGGGGGGTGCGCCGGAAATCGCCCGGTTCGCCGACGAAGGGCCGGGCGATGACGCGGCCGACCTTCATCGCGTGCAGCGTGGGGGCAAGATCGCGGCAGAGAGCGAGGAGACGGTCGAGCCCGAACACCTCTTCATGGGCGGCAATCTGGAACACGCTGTCGACCGAGGTGTAGCAGATCGGCCAGCCCGTCGTCATGTGCTGGGCGCCCTCTTCTTCGATGATGAGCGTGCCGGAGGCGTGGCGGTTGCCGAGGATGCCGTCGGTGCCCGCGAGGCGGCAGACCTCGGCGGTGATATCGGGCGGGAAGGCCGGTTCCGTCTTGGGAAAATAATACCAGTCCCAGGGTACGGGGACGCCCGCCAGTTCCCAGTGGCCCGAGGGAGTGTCCTTGCCGTTCGAGGTTTCGGTGGCCGCGCCCCAAAGCCCTTCCGGCGCTGCGTCAAGGCCCGGCGTGGCGTCGCCCGAGGCGAGGCGGATTGCGGCACCGAGGCCCAAGGCATCGAGATGGGGCAGGCGGAGGGGGCCAGAGCGGCCTTCTTCGGCCTCGCCCCGGGCGGAGGCCTGGGCAATGTGGGCAAGCGTGTTCGCACCGGTGTCGGGGGTGCCCGCATTGAAGAACCGGTCGGCGTCCGGCGCGCCGCCGCAGCCCACGGAATCCATCACGACGAGAAAGGCGCGGGCCATCAGGCGATCCTCCGGCGAACAAGAGCGGGCGGGGCGGCGGCATCGCCGATCTCGTAGGCCGCGAGGACGGTGGCGGCCGCGGCGTGGGCGGCCTCCGCATCGGCGGCATGGATCGTGGCGAGCGGCGCGCCCGCCTCGAGCCGCTGGCCGAGGGCCGCGGTGCCCGAAAGGCCGACGGCGGGATCAATCCGGTCGCCGCCCCTCAGACGCCCGCCACCCAGATGCACCACGGCCTCGCCCAGCGCACGACCGTCGATCCGGCTGACGGCGCCAGCCTCAGGCGCGGGCACGTCGCAAATGACCGGCGCCGAGGGCAGCGCTTGGCCCCAAGTTTCGAGGAAGTCAGCAGGCCCGCCGAGGGCCGCGACCATGCGCCCGAAGATCTCTGCCGCACGGCCGTCGGAAAGCGTGGCACGCATCTGGCTTTCGCATTCCGGCAGGGTGCCGAAACCCGCAAGCGCCAGAAGCTCTGATCCGAGGCGGATCGTGAGATCGGTGAGGCGGGCGTGGGTAGCGGCGCCGGTAAAGACCTCCATCACCACCGCGACTTCGAGCGCATTGCCCAAGGCCGGGGCAAGGGGCTGATCCATATCGGTAATGAGCGCCGCCGTCCGGCAGCCCGCGCCGTTCGCCGTATCGACGAGGCTTTCGGCCAGCGCTTCTGCCTCTGCCATCGTTTCCATGAAGGCGCCGGTGCCCACCTTCACATCGAGGATCAGGCAATCGAGCCCGGCGGCGAGTTTCTTCGACAGAATCGACGCAGTGATGAGATCGATGCTTTCGACCGTCGAGGTGACATCGCGGATCGCGTAGAGGCGGCGATCGGCCGGGGCCATGTCGGCCGAGGCCGCGACGATGGCACAGCCGATATCGGCAACGAGGGCTCGGAAGCGATCTTCCGGTACTTCGGTCGAGAGGCCGGGAATCGCCTCGAGCTTGTCGAGCGTTCCGCCGGTATGGCCAAGGCCGCGGCCCGAAATCATCGGGTTGCAAACGCCAGACGCCGCGAGCATTGGCGCAAGGAGGAGGGAGACGCAATCGCCCAAGCCTCCTGTCGAATGCTTGTCGACCACGGGGCCGGGCAGATCCCATCCAAGCCGGTGACCGCTGTCGCGCATGGCGGTGGTGAGGGCGACGCGGCCCTCCTGCCCGAGCCCCTTGAGGCAGACGGCCATGGCGAAGGCCCCGGCCTGGGCATCAGTGACGGTGCCGTCGGCGAGGCCCCGGGCGAACCAGGCCAGATCCTCCGCCGGAAGGGCCTCGCCCTCCCGCAGGCTGCGGATGATCCGGCGGGCGTCCATCAGGGGGCGTCCATGTGGCTTTTGTCGAAGGCGCCCGGCAGCAGTTCGGCCACCGTATAGCTCAGCGTGACGCCGTCCATATTGGCCAGCGTGACGGGCACAGCGCCGCCTGCGAATTCGGCGATCTTTTGGCGGCATCCGCCGCAGGGCGAAACGGGATCGGGGCTGTCGGCAATGACGGCGACCTCGGCGATCTCACGCTCCCCGGCGGCGACCATGGCGGCGATGGCGCCCGCTTCGGCGCAGGTGCCTTCGGGATAGGCCACGTTTTCGACATTGCAGCCGGTGAACACCTTGCCGCTTGCCGTTCGGATCGCGGCACCGACCTTGAAGTTCGAGTAGGGGGCGTGCGCGTTCTCGCGCACGGCCCGGGCGGCGTCGATGAGTGACATGGGCCTCGTCTCCTTACCTCCCTGTCTTCTCCCGTGGAGGGGGCAAAGGCAAGGGCGGGCCAGAGCAATTCCGGCTCTAGTCGCCGACGCCGAGCCGTTCGGAAAGGGCGGCCCAGGTTTCGCGCATCTCGGCGGTCCAGCCAATCCGGTGGGTTCGGTAGAGCGCGGCCTGGCTTTTCAGGATCGTGCCGTCCTCGAGCGGTCGGAGGTGGTTGGCGCGCAAGGTCTCACCTGTCGAAGTGATATCGGCGATGGCCTCGGCGGTGAGGTTGCGCACCGTGCCTTCGGTGGCGCCCTGGCTGTCGATCAGGAGATAGTCTGCCACCCCATTCGCGGTCAGGAATTCGCGTACCAGCCGATGATACTTGGTGGCGATGCGCAGGCGCTGGCCGTGGGCGGCGCGGAAGGCGGCGGCGGCGGCGTCGAGATCGTGGAGCGTGCCCACATCCGTCCAGAAATCCGGTACGGCGAGAACGAGATCGGCCTGGCCGAAGCCGAGCGGCGCGACCTCGCGCACGCGGGCCTGCCAGTCGCCCAGCTTTTCGCGCACCATATCCATGCCCGTGACGCCAAGCTCGATGCGGCCAGCGGCGAGTTCGCGGGGGATTTCTCCGGCGGAGAGGAGGACGAGTTCGAGCCCGTCGATCCCCGCTTCCGCCACGTATTCCCGGCCCGCGCCTTCCATGGCGATGCCGCGAGCGCGGAACCAGTCGAATGTTTTCTCCATGAGCCGCCCCTTGGACGGAATTCCGAGGCGGAGGGTCATTGCGCGCCCTCCAGTTCGACGAGAAGGCCGGGGCGGATGACACCCCCCACCGCAGGGCTGGCATCGCCTCCACCGAGTGCACGGGTCAGCGCATCGTAGCGCCCGCCCGTCGCCGCCGCCGGAAGATCGGGGCGGCCCGGGTGAGTAAAGCCGAAGACGAAGCCATCGTAGTATTCCATCGAGGTGCGGCCGAAGCTGGCCTCGAAGGGCAGGCCCGGTGCGTCGATCCCGTCGGTCGCAAGAGCGGCAAGCCGGGCCTCGACCCTATCCACCGCCGCGCCAAGGGCCGGGAGGTCGACGGCGATATCGCGAAGCCGGGGCACCACATCCGCCGCCCGGCCCGAAAGCTCCAGAAGCGCGTCGAGCGCATCGGCCTCGGCGGCGGGAAGGGGCGGTTCGCGGCGTTCCTCTTCCAGCGCGTTCAGGCGCGCCAGAACATCAGCGCGGGTTCTGAGCCCGATTTCGGGGCTGTCGGCATTGCCGTAGGAGACCGGGCCCGGGGCTGGGACGCGGAAGCGTTCCACCAGATCGCGGAACCGGCGGGGGCGCCAGAGGTGCCGGAGCAGCGCGGCCTTGCGCCGGTCGTTCGTCGAAAGCCCCTGAACCGCGCTGCGGAGGAGCCCGATATCGCCCATCACCGGCAGAAGCCCGCGCGGGGCGAGATGGGCGTGGAAGAGAGCGAAAACCTCTGCCTCTGCCTCCGCCGGATCGCCCCCGAAGCGTTCGAACCCCACCTGCATGTATTCGGCGGGCCGGTCGGAGCCTTCGGCCTGCATGCGGAACACCTCGCCCGCGTAGGCGTAGCGCGCAGCCCCGTTCCCGCCCGCAAGGTGGCGCTGAACCACCGGTACCGTGAAATCGGGGCGGAGCATCGCCTCCCCCCGCAAGGGATCGGAGGTGACGAAGGCACGGGCGCGGATGTCTTCGCCGTAAAGATCGAGAAGCGTTTCGGCAGGCAGGAGGATATCGGCATCGACGCGCGTGGCGCCCGCCGCCTCGAACGCCGCCAGGATATCGGCGGCGAGTGCCTTGACCTCCAGCTTCTCTGTCATCAGCCGCGCCCGTGGGCGTTCAGGATCTCGCGGACCTTGGCGACAAGATCGCCGCGCGGCACTTCGTACTGCGAGGGGCGCGACTGCCATTCCTCGAGATCGGCGTTCTTGGCGATCTCGGCGCCGAGGATCAGGTCTTTCACCTGGACGATACCGTTGGCCTTTTCGTCGGCGCCTTCGATCACCGCCGCCGGGCTGCCGCGCCGGTCGGCGTATTTGAGCTGGTTGCCGAAGTTCTTGGGGTTCCCGAGGTAAACCTCGGCCCGGATGCCCGCGGCGCGCAGTTCGGCCGCCATCGCCTGATACTCGGCCATCCGGTCGCGATCCATCACGGTGACAACAACGGGGCCTTCCGGCTCCCCCCCGATCCGTCCCTTGGCGCGGAGCGCGGCGAGGAGGCGGTCAACCCCGATGGAGATGCCGGTGGCAGGCACGGCCTGGCCGGTGAAGCGCTTGACAAGATCGTCGTAGCGGCCCCCGCCGGCGACCGAGCCGAACTGGCGCGGGCGGCCCTTCTCGTCGGTGATCTCGAAGGTGAGTTCGGCTTCGAAGACGGGGCCGGTATAGTAGCCTAGGCCGCGGACAACGGAGGGGTCGATATCGACCTGATCGGTTCCGTAACCCTGCGCGGCAAGGTTTGCGCCGATTGCCTCAAGTTCGTCCACCCCTTCTCCACCAATCACCGAAGAGGCGACGAGCCCGCGCAGCGCGTTAATCGTCGTTGCGGCGTCGGCGCCCTTGGCTTCCATGAACCCCATGACGACATCGGCCTGCGTCTCCGACAGCCCCGCGCCTTCGGTGAAATCCCCGCTCTCATCCTTCCGGCCAGCGCCGAGAAGGTCGCGCACGCCTATGCGGCCGAGCCGGTCGAGTTTGTCGATGGCACGAAGAACGATGCCACGCTCCCGGCCATGGGCGTCCGGATCGGACGGATCGAGAAGGCCCGCAACCTCCATCACGCCGTTCAGAACCTTGCGGTTATTCACCCGCACGATGTAATCGCCGCGCGGAATGCCCAGCGCCTCAAGCGTATCCGACAGCATCGCGCAGATCTCTGCGTCCGCCGCCACGCTCGCCGTCCCCACCGTATCCGCATCACACTGATAAAACTGCCGAAACCGCCCAGGCCCCGGCTTTTCGTTCCGCCAGACCGGCCCCATCGCATAGCGCCGGTAGGGCGTCGGCAGATCGTTCCGGTGCTGGGCGTAGACCCGCGCGAGCGGCGCCGTCAGGTCATAGCGCAAGGCCAGCCAGTCGCCGTCGCCATCCTCCTGCCAGGCGAAGACCCCTTCGTTCGGGCGGTCGACATCGGGCAGGAACTTGCCCAGCGCCTCCACCGTCTCCACCGCCGAGCTTTCCAGCGGCTCGAAGCCGTACAGGCGGTAGATCCGTGCGATCTCCGCCAGCATCTCCTGCCGTTCGGTGACTTCGGCGCCGAAATAGTCGCGAAACCCTTTCGGGGTTTCGGCCTTGGGGCGCGGGGTTTTCTTGGCCTTGGCCATGGGTCATGTTCCGCCAGTGTCACAGTCGCGCGCGGGTCTAGCCCGCAGGCGGCAGAGGGGCAAGGCGGGAAGATCTTTTCGAGCCGCGCGGCTTCCTGTAACTCGCGGGGTATGAAACCCGATCTCGTACGTCTGGAAGAACGGCTGGCTCATCTGGAGCGTGCGGTCGACGACCTGTCGGAGGTCGTGGCCATGCAGGATCGGGAGATCCGACGCCTGACCGCGCTTGCCCGCCAGCTTGCGGCGCGGGAGGCGGAACGCGAAGCGGGCGGCGAGGGCGCCGTCTTTCGCGACGAGCGGCCGCCCCATTGGTAGGCCTCGGGCGGCGCGAGGTTCTGGCTATCGCCGCCACGCTTCTGGCGGCCTGGGCGGGGGGCTGGGTGGCGAAGCGGATGGGCCTGCCGCTGCCGTTTCTGCTGGGTGCGCTTCTGGTGACCGGGACAGCGGCGATCCTGGGGCTGCGCGTCTTCGGTGCGCCGCTGGCGTTGCCGCAAACGGTGCGAATGTATTTCGTGCCGGTGATCGGGGTGGCGATCGGCGCGGCGTTTACCCCCGATGTGCTGCGCGAGGCGGCGCGCTGGTGGCCGACGCTGCTGGGGCTCGCCGTCTTCGTGCCGCTTGCCCATGCCATAAGCTTCTGGATCGCCCGCTGCGCGGCGGGGGTCGACCGGGTCACCGCGTTCTACGGCACGATGCCCGGGGGCTTCATCGAGGCGATCACGCTGGGCGAAGAAGCGGGGGCGGATATCGCCCTTCTCTCGGTGATGCAGTTCATGCGGCTCATTTACTCGATCGTGCTGATCCCCTTGGCCTTCGCTATCGCCACAGGCGCAGCGGTGGGAAGTGCGGCAGGCGCGGTGTTGGGGCACGGCACGCTGACGGCGCTCGACTGGGGGATCCTGATTCTGGCGGGGGCGGTAGGGGCGCTCGCGGGCCAGCGGATCAACCTGCCCGCGGCGATCGTGACGGGGCCGATCATCGCCTCCGGCCTCGTGCATCTTTTCGGCTGGGTGACGGCGGGGCCACCCGTCTGGCTTATCGACCTCACGCAGATGGTGATCGGCGCCTCGCTGGGGGCGCGGTTCGCAGGGCGCGGGGCGGGCGTGCTTCTGAGCGGGCTCAGGATCGCGGCGATGACGGTGGCGGCAACGCTTCTCCTCGGCGCGGGCTTTGCCGCCAGCTTGCACGGTATCGTCGGCGAGAGCTGGCAGGCGGTGCTTCTGGCCTTCGCCCCGGGCGGGCTGGTGGAGATGTCGCTTGTGGCGCTGTCGCTTGAGATCAGCGTGATCTATGTCACCGCGCACCACGTGCTGAGGATCCTCGTCGCGGTCTTCACGGCCCGGTTCCTCGCCGCGCGGATCCTTAAAGGCGGCGCACAGGGCTGATCCCTTTCATTTTGGCAGAAGTACTCCGGGGGGAGCCGCGCGGGCCGCGCGGCGGGGGGGGCAGCGCCCCCTCCGGATCGCCGCCGCAGGCGGCGAGCCTACCCTAAACCTCCTCCACCGTCACCACGCCCGGTAGCGACTTGAGCGCGCTCTTAATCTGCGGGGTCACGGGCCAGGTGCCCGGAAGCGCCATCTCCACCTCTCCCGGCAGATCGGGTGCGGTTAGGCAAAGTTCCACCGGCCCCCTGCCCCGGCTGCTCAGTTCCGACTGCACCCGTTCGAGGAGCGCCGCGACCGCGCCGACCGCCTCTTCGAGGTCGAGATAGACCTTGAGCCCGGTCTGGCCCGCATCGGCCACCACGTCGTCGACCGAGACCGCCGAGCGCGCGAGCAACTTCAGCTGCTCCGCCTCCATCGTGGCTTCGACGGACAGAACCACGTTCCGCCCCGGCTCCAGGAGATCCCTCGCCGTCTCCAGCGTGTCGGAAAACACCGTGACCTCGTAAAGCCCGGACGGATCGGAAAGCTGCACGAAGGCGAACCGGTTGCCGCGCGCCGATTTGCGTTCCTGCCGGCCCGAGACCGCCCCGGCGAGCTTCGCGACGAAGGGCCCACGGGCGGCGCGCTCCTCGACCTCGGCCAGGGTCAGCACGTCCTTCCGCTTCAGGGGCGCCATGTAATCGTCGAGCGGGTGGCCGGAGAGGTAGAAGCCGACCCCCATATGCTCCTCTGCCAGCCGCTCGTTCGGCAGCCAGTCGTCGACCGGCGAGAGCCGCGGCTCGGGCAGATCATCGCCCGCATCGCCGAAGAGCGAAACCTGGTTCGACCCGCGCTGTTCGTGGATCGCGGCGGAATAGGCCACGAGCGCGTCGAGCGACTGAAACACCCGCCGCCGGTTCGGATCGAGCTGGTCGAAGGCGCCGGCGCGGGCCAGCATCTCGAGGGGTCGCTTACCGATCCGCTTCAGATCGACCCGGCGGGCGAGATCGAAGAGTGTAGCGAAGGGTTTCTCCCCGCGCCCCTCCGTCAGAAGGCGCATTGCATCCGCGCCCACGTTCTTGAGTGCCCCTAGCGCATAGACGATCTTGCCCTCCGCCACGCTGAACGTCGCCTCGGAGCGATTGACGCAGGGCGGCACGATCTCGATCCCGAGGCCGCGGCGAACCTCTTCGGCATAGACCGCAAGCTTGTCGGTCAGGTGGATATCGCAGTTCATGACGCCCGCCATGAACTCCACCGGATGGTTCGCCTTGAGCCAGGCGGTCTGGTAGCTGACGACGGCATAGGCCGCGGCGTGGGATTTGTTGAAGCCGTAATTGGCGAACTTGTCGAGGAGGTTCCACACCTCCATCGCCCTGTCGCGGTCGACCCCGTTCTTCGCCGCCCCTTCGAGGAATTTCGGGCGTTCGGCGTCCATCGCCTCCTGGATCTTCTTGCCCATCGCACGGCGCAGCAGGTCGGCCCCGCCGAGGCTGTAACCCGCCATGTCCTGCGCGATCTGCATCACCTGTTCCTGGTAGACGATGATGCCCTGGGTTTCGTCGAGGATGTGGTCGATCGAGGGGTGGATCGATTCGCGCTCGCGCAGCCCGTTCTTCACCTCGCAGTATTTCGGGATGTTCTCCATCGGGCCGGGGCGGTAGAGCGCGACGAGCGCCACGATATCCTCGATGCAGGTGGGCTTCATGCGGCGGAGCGCATCCATCATGCCCGAGCTTTCCACCTGGAATACCGCGACCGTGCGGGCCTTGGCGTAAAGCTCGTAGGTCCTTTCGTCGTCGAGCGGGATCGCCCCGATATCGTTCACTGCCCCGTCGGCGGGTTCGTAGAGTGTCGTGCCATCGGGCGCGACATTCAGATCGCGGCCCTGGCCCAGGATCAGGCTGACGGCGTTCTGGATCACTGTGAGTGTCTTCAAGCCCAGGAAATCGAACTTCACGAGCCCCGCCTGTTCCACCCATTTCATGTTGAACTGGGTGGCCGGCATATCCGAACGCGGATCGCGGTAGAGCGGCACCAGGGCATCGAGCGGCCGGTCGCCGATCACCACACCCGCGGCGTGTGTCGAAGCGTTTCTCAGAAGCCCTTCCACCTGCTGGCCGTAGGTCAGAAGCCGGTCGACCACCTCTTCGGCCTTTGCCTCGGCGCGAAGCCGCTCTTCCTGCGCCAGCGCCTTTTCGATCGAGACGGGTTTCACCCCCTCGACCGGGATCATCTTCGACAGCCGGTCGACCTGGCCATAGGGCATCTGCAACACGCGGCCCACGTCGCGCACTGCGGCCTTCGACAGAAGCGCGCCGAAGGTGATGATCTGGCCCACCCGGTCGCGGCCGTATTTCTCCTGCACGTAGCGGATCACCTCTTCGCGGCGGTCCATGCAGAAATCGATGTCGAAATCGGGCATCGAGACGCGTTCGGGATTGAGGAACCGCTCGAACAGCAGCGAATAACGCAGGGGATCGAGATCGGTGATCGTGAGCGCGTAGGCCACGAGGCTGCCCGCGCCAGAGCCCCGGCCGGGGCCCACGGGTATGTCATGCTCCTTCGCCCATTTGATGAAATCGGCGACGATCAGGAAGTAACCGGGAAAGCCCATACCCTCGATGATGCCAAGCTCGAAATCGAGGCGTTTCTCGTAGTCCTCGACGGGCGCGGCATGGGGGATGACGGCCAGGCGCGCGGCAAGCCCGTCGCGGGCCTGGCGGCGCAGTTCCTCGACCTCGTCGTCGGCGAAGCGCGGCAGGATAGGATCGTGGCGGGACGCCGCGAAGGCGCAGCGGCGGGCGATTTCCACCGTGTTCGCGATCGCCTCGGGCAGATCGGCGAAGAGCGCGGCCATCTCGGCAGGCGTCTTGAAATAGTGTTGCGGGGTCAGACGCCGGCGCGGTTCCTGCTGGTCGACATAGGCGCCCTCTGCGATGCAGATCAGCGCATCGTGGGCCTCGTACATGTCGGCTTTCGGAAAATAGACGTCATTCGTGGCAACAAGCGGAATGTCGCGGGCATAGGCCAGTTCGACGAAGCCGCGTTCGGTGAGGCGTTCGGCCTCGGGGGGCTGGCCGTCTTCGCCAGGGTGGCGCTGCAGCTCGATGTAAAGCCGGTCGCCGAAGGCGGCCTCGAGCGTATCGAGAAGCGCTTCCGCTTCGGCCTGCGCGCCGGACCGGAGAAGCCGGCCCATGGGGCCGTCTGGGCCGCCGGTGAGGCAGATGAGGCCTTCGGCATGGACCGCAAGCTCTTCGAGCGTTACATGCGGCACGGCGCGCTCGGTATCGAGGTAGAGCTCGGAATTGAGCTTGAGAAGATTGCCGTATCCGGTTTCGTTCTGCGCGATGAGGACGAGCGGCGCCGGCGGTGTCTCCTTCTGGCCCGGAAGGGCCGCGCGGAAGCCCAGATCGACCTGGCAGCCGACGATCGGCTGGATCCCTTCGCCGATCGCCGCGACGGAAAACTCAAGCGCGGCGAACATGTTGTTGGTATCCGTCACCGCGACCGCGGGCATCCCTGCCGCACGGCAGAGCGCGGGCAGTTTCTTCAGCCGCACTGCCCCTTCGAGGAGGGAATATTCTGTGTGAAGGCGAAGATGAATGAATCGCGGCGTCTCGGACATGGACTGACGATATGTTGCGGCCCGTCCGGCGAAAAGCCCCAAATCGGCCCGAGGGAGGGCCGATGTCGGATCATGAGTAATTTTGCCTAAATGAAGACTGGGGCCCTTTCATCTTGGCCGAAATACTCCCGCCGGAGACGGTTCCCAGGCTGCTGAACGACACAGCATTTGCTGAATTATCAAGCGAAACTTGAAGCACCTGCGGGGCGCCAAGGCATCGCCGGGCTTGCGCGCGCGGCGGTGTCGGGCTTTCCTTCGGGACAACAAGGATCTCGGGCCTTACGCCGCATCGGGCCCGGGAACATGCGGTCGGAGACAAGACCGCCAGGGAGACAGCGGCACAGGGTCGGACATGCCTGAGATCTCGTTTCATCTGAACGGTGAGCCCGTGGAGTGCGCGGTGGATGACCCGACGGTGACGCTGCTTGACTGGCTGCGCGAGCGCCGTGGGCTCACCGGCACCAAGGAGGGATGCAACGAGGGCGATTGCGGGGCCTGCACGGTGATGGTGACCGACGAGGGCGGCGCGCGGGCGCTGAATGCCTGCATTCTTTTCCTGCCACAGCTTCACGGCAAGGCGGTGCGCACCGTCGAGGGGATCGCAGGGCCCGACGGCCGCCTGCATCCGGTGCAGGCCGCGATGGTCGCCGAACATGGCAGTCAGTGCGGGTTCTGCACCCCGGGCTTCATCGCCTCGATGGCCGTGGGGCATCTGAACGGGCGGCGCGATCATGACGACGTCTTGGCGGGCAACCTCTGCCGGTGCACGGGCTATGCCCCGATCGTCCGGGCGGCGGAGGCGGCGGCCGAGGTGCCGGTGCCCGATTGGATTCGCGACCAGGCCCCCGAGGTGGGGCCTTCGGGCGACGAGAGCTGTTTCATTCCCGAGAGCGCCGATGCCCTGGCGTCGTGGTATGCCGACAACCCGAACGGCACGCTGATTGCGGGTGCGACGGATGTCGGGCTCTGGGTGACGAAGGCACTGCGGGACCTCGGCCCTGTCGCCTTCTTGCACCGCTGCCACGACCTGCAGGCGATCAGCGAGGACAGCGGGACGCTCAGGGTCGGGGCCGGGGTAACGATGGCCGCCTTTCACGCCGCGATCCGCGACCGCCTGCCCTCCTATGCCGAGATGGTGCGGCGCTATGGGTCGGAACAGGTGCGGCAGGCCGCGACGATCGGCGGGAACATCGCCAACGGATCGCCCATAGGGGACAATCCCCCGGCGCTGATCGCGCTGGGCGCAACGCTTCATCTGCGCCAGGGCAGCACGCGGCGCGAGATGCCGATCGAGGATTTCTTCCTCAAGTACGGAAAGCAGGACCGGAAGCCGGGGGAATTCGTCGAGGCGGTCAGCCTGCGCGCCGAGGCGCCGGGTTTGCGCTGCTACAAGCTATCGAAGCGGTTTGACCAGGATATCTCGGCGGTCTGCGGGTGCTTCAACGTGACGGTGGCGGGCGGAACCGTATCAGAGGCGCGGATCGCGTTTGGCGGCATGGCGGGCATTCCGAAGCGGGCCTCGGCCGCGGAGACCGCGCTGACCGGACAGCCCTGGAGCGAGGCAACCGTGCGGGGGGCAATGGACGCGATGGCGGAGGATTTCACGCCGATGAGCGACATGCGCGCCTCGGCGGCCTACCGGATGGAGGCGGCGCAGAACATGGCGCTGCGGTATTTCCACGACCTCGCAGGTCGGGATGTCGACGTGCTGAAGGTGGCGTCATGAGCGTTGCCCGCCCCCTTCCCCACGATGCCGCGGCGCTGCACGTCTTGGGGGCCGCCCGCTATGTCGACGACATCCCGCTGCCGGCAGACACGCTGCACCTCGCGTTCGGGACCTCGACTGTTGCGAAGGGGCTTATCACGAAACTCGACCTCGATGCCGTGCGGGCCGCGGAGGGCGTGGTGCTGGTGCTTCAGGCAAGTGACCTCGACCGGGAAACCGATGTGTCTCCCTCGCTTCATGACGAGCCGCTTCTGGCCACCGGCGAGGTGCATTACGTGGGCCAGGCGATCTTCGTCGTGGCCGCGACGTCGCATCTTCTCGCGCGCAAGGCCGCGGCGAAGGCTGTGATCGACTATGACGAGGACACGCCCGTCCTGACGATCGACGAGGCCCTGGCCGCCGATAGCCGGTTCGAAGACGGCCCACGGGTTTATCGCAAAGGCAATGCGGCTGATGCAATCGCCGCTGCACCGCGGGTGATCGAAGGCAACCTAGAGCTGGGCGGGCAGGAGCATTTCTATCTCGAGGGACAGGCCGCGCTGGCGCTGCCGCAGGAAGGCGGCGACATGATCGTGCACTCCTCCTCGCAGCATCCGACCGAGATCCAGCACAAGGTGGCCGAGGCCCTCGGCCGGCCGATGAACGCGGTGCGCGTCGAGGTGCGCCGGATGGGCGGCGGGTTCGGCGGCAAGGAAAGCCAAGGCAACGCACTGGCGGTGGCCTCGGCCATCGTGGCTGCGAAAACCGGGCGGCCCGCCAAGATGCGCTATGACCGCGACGACGACATGGTGATCACCGGCAAGCGGCACGATTTCCGGATCGACTACCGCGTGGGCGTGGAGGAAGACGGGCGGATCCTAGGGATCGAATTCCTGCAGCTCTGCCGCTGCGGGTGGAGCCAGGATCTGTCGCTGCCGGTCGCAGACCGCGCGATGCTTCATGCCGACAATGCCTATCACCTGACCGATGTGGAGATCGTGAGCCACCGGCTCAAGACGAACACCCAGTCGGCCACCGCTTTCCGGGGTTTCGGCGGGCCTCAGGGGATGGTGGGTATCGAACGGGTGATGGACCATGTCGCGCATGCGCTGGGCCTCGATCCGGTCGCGGTGCGTCAGCGGAATTACTACTACGCGGGCGCCAGAGGGGGCGCTGCCCCCGCCGGCCCGGGGCCGGCCCCCCGGGATATTTCCGGCCACATGAAGCCCGAGACGACGCCCTATCACATGGAGGTTGAGGATTTCATCCTGCACGAGTTGACAGAGCGGCTGATGGAGACGTCCGACTATGCCGGACGGGCCGAAGCGGTGCGGGCCTGGAATGCGGAGAATCCAATCCTGAAGAAGGGAATTTCGCTGACGCCGGTAAAGTTCGGGATCAGTTTCACGCTGACGCATTTGAACCAGGCCGGCGCATTGGTGCATGTCTATCAGGATGGCTCGATCCACATGAACCATGGCGGAACGGAGATGGGCCAGGGCCTGTTTCAGAAGGTCGCGCAGGTGGCGGCAAGCCGGTTCGGGGTGGAGACCGATCGGGTGAAGATCACCGCGACCGATACCGCCAAGGTGCCGAACACCTCGGCCACCGCCGCCTCGTCGGGATCGGACCTAAATGGCATGGCCGTGAAGGCCGCCTGCGACACGATCCGCGAGCGTCTAGCCGCCTTCGTGGCCGGACGGCAGCAAGCCGATCCGGGTTCGGTGCGCTTCGAGGGAGGCCACGTGCATGTGGGAGCCGAGGCCCTGCCGTTCGAGGAGGTGGTGCGCGACGCCTACATGGCGCGGATCAGCCTGTCGTCGACCGGCTTCTACAAGACGCCGAAGATCGTCTGGGACCGGATCAGGGGCGAGGGGCGGCCGTTTTACTACTTCGCCTATGGCGCGGCGGTGACCGAAGTGGTGATCGATACGCTGACCGGCGAGAACCGGATTCTGCGCGCCGATATCCTGCATGATTGCGGGGCCTCGCTGAACCCCGCGCTCGACAAGGGGCAGATCGAGGGCGGCTATGTGCAGGGCGCAGGTTGGCTGACGACCGAAGAGCTTGTCTGGGACGAGAAGGGGCGGCTTCGCACCCATGCGCCGTCGACCTACAAGATCCCCGCCTGTTCGGACCGGCCCGACATTTTCAACGTCGAACTCTGGGACGGGGAGAACCGGGAGGACACGATCTATCGCTCGAAGGCCGTGGGAGAGCCGCCCCTGATGCTGGGGATCTCGGCGCTGATGGCGCTTTCGGCGGCCTGTGCAGCCGCGGGGCCGCACTGGCCCGACCTGCAGGCGCCGGCGACGCCCGAGGCAGTGCTGGCCGCCGTGGTGCGGGCCCGGGGGGCCGGGGCATGAGTTTCGATCTGGAGCGGCTGAAGGCGGATCTGGCCGCACATGGCCGGGTGGCGCGGGTTGTGGTGGCCGAAGTTGCCGGCTCGGCCCCGCGTGAGGCGGGCGCGTCTATGACCGTCTGGCCGAACGGGCAGCGCGGCACGATCGGCGGCGGGGCCCTCGAATGGGAAGCCGCGGCACGGGCGCGGACGCTTCTGAGGACAGGCGGGGCCAAGGTCGACCGGCTGCCCCTGGGGCCGGCGCTGGGCCAGTGCTGCGGAGGGCACGTGACGCTTGTCACCGAGGTCTGGGGGACCGGGGCGCTGGAGGAAGACGGCGCGGTGGTGCGCCGTGTCGATGGGGCGGGCGACATGCCGCTGGACATGAGGCGGCGGCTGGCCGCGGCGCGGGCGCAAGGCGCGACTGTGCCGACGCTATTCGCAGGCGGCTGGATGATGGAGCCCGTCCATCGCCCGGCGCGGGCCATCTGGATCTATGGTGCGGGCCATGTGGGCCGGGCGATTGCAGGTGTACTGGCGGCTTTTCCGGAGGTTGAGGTGACGCTTGTCGACGACGCGCCCGCGCGCTTTCCCGAAGTCATGCCGGGCGGCGTTGCGCCCTTCGTGGCCGCGAACCCTGCCGATGCGGTGGCGCATGCGCACGATCATGCCGAGCATCTGGTCTTAACCTACAGCCATGCGCTCGATCTGGAAATTTGCCACCGGATCCTTGGCCGGGCCTTCGGACATGCCGGGCTGATCGGATCGGCGACGAAATGGGCGCGATTCCGCCGCCGGCTTGGTGCCCTCGGACATGGCGAGGCACAAATCGCGCGGATCGAGTGCCCGATCGGGGCCCCCGAACTGGGAAAGCACCCACAGGCGATCGCAATCGGCGTGGCGGCGGCGTTTCTGAAACGCGGAGAGGCGGGCGCGGCCCGGGGAGAGAGAATGGGATGAGCACGCCACTTCTGACACTCGAGGGCCTGACCAAGGCCTATCCCGGGGTCGTCGCGAATGACGATGTGTCCTTCGAGATCGCCGAGGGCGAAGTTCATGCGCTTCTGGGCGAGAACGGAGCGGGCAAGTCGACGCTGGTGAAGATGATCTATGGCCTCGTGCGCCCCGATCAGGGGCGGATGATGCTGAGGGGTACAGCTTACGCGCCCGAGAGCCCCCATGTGGCACGGGCGAGCGGGATCGCCATGGTGTTTCAGCACTTCTCGCTTTTCGAGGCGCTCGACGTGGCGGAAAACGTGGCGCTGGGGATGGAGAATCCGCCCGCGATGCGCGATCTGGCGAAGCGGATCAGGGACGTGAGCGAAACCTATGGCCTGCCGCTCGACCCGGCGCGGCTCGTCGGCGATCTGTCGGCGGGGGAGCGCCAGAGGGTGGAGATCATCCGCTGCCTTCTGCAGGATCCGAGCCTTCTGATCATGGACGAGCCTACCAGCGTGCTGACGCCGCAGGAGGTGGACATCCTGTTTGAAACGCTGCGGAAACTCAGTGCGGAAGGCACGGCAATTCTTTATATTTCCCATAAGCTTGAGGAGATCCGGACGCTGTGCGACCGGGCCACGATCCTGCGCCTCGGGAAGAAGGTAGGCACGGCCATTCCGCGCGAGAGATCGGCGCGGGAGCTGGCGGAAATGATGGTGGGCACGCTTCTGCACACGCCCGAGCGCGCGCGGAAGGTGACCGACGAGGTGGCGCTGAGCGTTCGGGACCTGTCGATGCCGTCGGCGAACCCCTTCGGCACCTCGCTGAAGAACATCAGTTTCGAGGTCAGGAAGGGCGAGGTTCTGGGGATCGGGGGCGTCGCGGGGAACGGGCAGGACGATCTTCTGGCCGCGCTGTCCGGCGAGGCGACGGTAGCGCCGGAGGTGATCCGGCTGGGGCAGACACCGATCGGCGCGCTTGGGCCCAATGCGCGGCGGGAACTGGGGGTTCTGTCGGCGCCCGAGGAGCGGCTGGGCCATGCCGCCGCGCCCGATATGAGCCTGACAGAGAACGCCCTGCTGACCGGCGCGATCCGGGAGGAACTGGCCACCTCGGGCTTCCTGAAATGGCGCGAGACGCGGGCTTTTGCCGAGAAGATCATCAAGGATTTCGACGTGCGCACACCTGGGCCTGAGCATGCGGCGCGGTCGCTTTCGGGCGGGAACCTGCAGAAATTCGTGATCGGGCGGGAGATCTTGCAGCGGCCCACGGTGCTGGTCGTAAACCAGCCGACCTGGGGCGTCGATGCTTCTGCAGCCGCCGCGATCCGGCAGGCGCTTCTTGATCTGGCCGCCGAGGGCGCGGCGATCATCGTGATCAGCCAGGATCTTGACGAGGTGATGGAGGTGGCCGACCGGTTCGCCGCGCTGAACGAAGGGCGTCTGACCCAGCCGCGCCCGACCGAGGGCCTGACGATCGACGAAATCGGGCTGATGATGGGGGGCGCGCATGGCATGGAAGTCGCGCATATCCACGAAGACGACACCGCGGCTGAGGAGGCAAGCGCATGATCCGGCTGGAGAAACGCCCCGAGCCATCTCGCGCATGGTCGCTGGCAACGCCGGTTCTGGCGGTGATCGCGACGATGATCGCAGGCGGTATCCTGTTCGCGCTTCTGGGCAAGAACCCGGTCGATGCGATCCGCACGATTTTCTGGGATCCTTTGTTCAACGAACAGTTCGCCTCCTATTCCCGGCCGCAGCTTCTGGTAAAGGCGGGGCCGCTGATCCTGATCGCGATCGGCCTGTCGCTCGGTTTTCGCGCTGGCGTGTGGAATATCGGGGCGGAGGGGCAGTACATCATCGGAGCGATTTGCGGGGCCGCGGTGGCGCTGGCCTTCTACCCGATGGAGGCGTTCTGGATCTTCCCCCTGATGGTGATAGCGGGGGCGCTGGGCGGCTGGGCCTGGGCGATGATCCCGGGCATCCTGAGGACGAAGTTCAATACGAACGAGATCCTCGTTTCGCTCCTGCTCGTCTATGTGGCCGAGCAGATCCTGGCCTCGATGTCGGTCGGGCTGTTGCGGAACCCCGAGGGCGCGGGCTTTCCCGGCTCGCGCAACCTCCAGCAATACGCATCCGCCTCGAACGGCGAGCTGATCACTGGGACGGGGATGCATTGGGGCGTGGTGGCGGCCTTCATCGCGGTGATCTTCGCTTACGTCCTTCTCAACAAGCACATCATGGGCTTCAACATTCGCCTTGCCGGGCAGGCGCCGCGTGCGGCACGGTTTTCGGGCGTGAACCCGGCGCGGCTGATCCTCTTTTGCCTCGGGATCTCGGGGGCGCTGGCAGGCATGGCGGGGCTTTTCGAGGTAGCGGGGCCAGCGGGGCAGATCTCGATCGATTTCAACGTGGGCTACGGATTTACCGCGATCATCGTGGCGTTCCTCGGGCGGCTCAACCCGATCGGCATTATGCTGGCGGGGCTTCTGATGGCGCTGACCTATATCGGAGGCGAACTCGCGCAGTTCATGCTGTCCCTGCCCGCCGCCGCGATCCAGGCGTTCCAGGGGATGCTTCTGTTCTTCCTGCTCGCCGGGGATCTGTTGACGAACTACCGGATCCGGGTGGGCCGTGAGGCGGCGGCATGACGATGTTCGGCCTGCTTTACCGGTTTCTGACCACGACGGCGCTGGCGGCGGGGGCAATCATCGGCTTCGTGTGCGGCCTCTTCGCCGGTGGATTTGCGGTCGGACCCCTGCCGGTGGGTTGGCCGGTTGCCTTAGGGATCCTGGCGCTGTTTCTTGGCACGTTCGGCCTTCTGGCCTGGTCCGAATACGGCAGGAGCACGCCGGTGATCGCCGGTGAGGCGCAGTTTCGGCTGCTCAGGTGGCGGTCGAACTTCGTGCGGGCGATCGCGTTCTTCGAACTCACGCGGATCGCATGGCAGAGCGGGGCACTTTTCTGATGGGGCGGAGAAATCGCAGTTCCGTGGCGCAGTCGGCCGGACGATTGGCCCGGGCCGTTCAAGCGCAAATGGCATGAGGGACCGGCTTTGGTATATCGCGACGCACCTGTTTTCCCTTGCCGGCGGCTTCGCGGCCGGGATCCTGCTTGTCCTGACCGTCATATTCCTGGCCTACAACGGCATGGCCTGGGCGTTCTTGATCCCGGTGATCGTGCCGCTCGCCGCGGTTGCGGTGTTCTTCGTGGATATTCATCGCAACCGGAATGTGCGCAGCGATCCGCGCCCGGTCTTCCACCTGACCGCGGCCGCCGCCGGTCTCGCGGCACCGCTTCTTCTGATCGCTCAGGACATCTTCCTGTGACCCGGCCTCCCTGCGAAAGGATACGCTGATGGATCCGACCCTTCTGATTGCATCGCTGATGGTGGCCTCCACACCGATCCTGCTGGCCGCACTGGGCGAGCTTGTCGTCGAGAAATCGGGCGTGCTGAACCTCGGTGTCGAGGGGATGATGATCGTGGGCGCAATCTGCGGCTTCGCGATGGCGGTGGAAACGGGTTCGCCGGTTCTGGGCTTCATCGGGGCGGCGATCGGCGGCGCGCTTCTGTCGCTTGTCTTCGCACTTCTTACCCAGATCCTGCTGGCGAACCAAGTGGCGACGGGGCTGGCGCTGACGCTGTTCGGGCTCGGCCTGTCGGCGCTCATTGGCCAAAGCTATTCGGGCCAGCGCCCGCCGCAGACCGCGAAGCTCGACCTGCCGGTAATCAGCGATATTCCATTCATCGGACCGGTGCTTTTCGGCCATGACTGGGTGGTCTATTTCTCGCTTCTGCTCGTGGGCCTCGTCTGGTGGGCGATCAATCGCACGCGCGCTGGGCTGATCCTGCGGGCGGTGGGCGAGAACCACGATGCGGCCCATGCGCTGGGCTACAAGGTGGTGGGCGTACGGATCGCCGCCATCGCCTTCGGCGGGGCCTGCGCGGGGCTCGGCGGGGCCTATATCAGCCTCGTCCGCGTGCCCCAGTGGACGGAGGGCATGACGGCGGGCGCGGGCTGGATCGCGCTGGCCATCGTCGTCTTTGCCGCGTGGCGGGCGGGCCGCGTGCTTCTTGGTGCCTATCTTTTCGGCGGGATCACGGTTCTGCAGCTGAACCTGCAGGCCGCGGGGGTCAAGATCCCGGTCGAGTACTTGTCCATGTCCCCCTATCTGATAACCATCCTCGTCCTAGTGATCATGTCGTCTGACCGCACGCGCGCGAAGGTCAACGCCCCCGCATCGCTTGGACGGCCATTCCACGCGGCGGCCTGAGACCGCCGGATCGTAAACCACAGGGAGTACCCAGATAATGTTACGCAGAACCCTACTGGCCGCGGTAGCCGCCGCGCTGACCTCCGGGGCCGCCGTTGCGGGGAGCCATGAGCCCGTGAAGGTGGGCTTCGTCCTCGTCGGGCCGAAGAACGATGGCGGCTGGTCGCAGCACCACTATGAAAGCGCTGTGAAGATGGCCGAGCATTTCGGCGAGAAGGTTGAACTCGTCGTGCAGGAAAGCGTGCCCGAAGGCGCCGATGCCGAGCGGGTGATGACGCAGATGGCGCTATCGGGCGCCGACATCATCTTCACCACTTCCTTCGGTTACATGGATCCGACGATCAACGTAGGCGCCAAGTTTCCGAACGTGAAGTTCGAGCATGCGACCGGCTACAAGACTGCACCGAACGTGTCGAACTATTCCGCGCGTTTCTATGAGGGCCGGGCGGTGATGGGGCACCTCGCCGGCAAGATGACGAAGTCGAACAAGATCGGCTACATCGCGTCGTTCCCGATCCCCGAAGTGATACGGGGCATCAACTCGTCCTACATCCACGCCAAGAAGGCGAACCCGGATGTGGAGATGAACGTGATCTGGCTCTTCACCTGGTTCGATCCCTCGAAGGAGGCGGACGCGACGCAGGCGCTTCTAGACCAAGGCGTCGATGTCGTGCTGGCGCACACGGATTCGACCGCGCCGCTTTCGAAGCTGCAGGAGGCCGGTGAAGGTGTCTATGGCTTCGGCCAGGCAGCGGATATGGCCGAGTTCGGGCCCGCACCCCGGATTTCGTCGATAATCGACGAATGGGCGCCCTATTACATCGACCGCGTGCAGGCGGTGATGGACGGCACCTGGGAAAGCAAGGCGACCTGGCACGGCATCAAGGACGGCATGGTGGGGATCGGTGAATTCTCCGACGTGATCCCGGCCGAGGTGCGCGCGGAGGCTCAGAAGCTGGTCGATGACATCGTCTCTGGCGCCTATCACCCCTTCACCGGGCCTTTGAACAAGCAGGACGGTTCGCCCTGGCTGGCCGAAGGCGAAGTGGCCGATGACGGCGCGCTGGCCGGTCTTGATTTCTATGTCGAGGGGATCGAAGGCGAGATCCCGAACTGACGATCGGCGTCTTTTGCGAAAGGGAAAGGCCTGGCAATGTGCCGGGCCTTTTCCTATGACGGCCAGGAAAACGAAACGCCTGGCCCGTGCCGCACGCGTCCAGTCGCGCTACACCAGTTCCGGCGGGCAGTTCGCCGTATCCTGCACCGCGTAGGTCGAGGGGGGATAGACCGCCTCGCCTTCCTGTCCGGTCAGGATGTCGGAAAGATCGTTCAGCCCCGCCTCGTCAAGCTCGGCCAGCGTCGCGGCGCTGGGCAGATAGCTTTCCACCGGCAGACCGTTCACGCAGAACACCTGATGGGTGTCGAAGGTGATGTTGTAGAAGGTGACGTCGCTGACCGCACGATCGAAGAACACCTCGTCCGAAGCTTCGGCCAGCGCACGGGCCGAGATCAGGCGGCATTCGGTGTCGGGCACATCGGCGAGGCGATAGCCCGGTACAAGGATCTTGTGGTTCCCCGCGACCAGAAGATCGCGCTGCGGCATCATCGGCCCGATCGCGCGCGGCTTCATCCGCACCGGGGCGAGCGAGGGATCAGCGGCGATATCGTTCGCCGTCACCCGCCGCGCCCATACCATGCGCACGGGCTGAAGACCGTGATCACGGGTCACGATCAGATCCCCCGGCCGCACGTTCTCCGCCCGCCGCGCCCCGCAGGGGGTGCGCACGCTGGAGGTGCCCGCGATGCCGAGAATCGGCCCCGCTGCGCCCTCGATTTTTGCTTCCCGCGTCATGACTGTCATCGGCCAAAAATGCTCCAAGCCGGTCCCATCAGTCAGATTCGGCACCGATTATGGCATGATTTTGGTGAACGGGAGGTCTTGGCAGGGCAGTCGGGCCAGCCGAACGTGCCCTGTGTTACAGACGCAACGAACCCCTTTGAAAACAGGTGGTTAACTCTCGCATGACGGGAAAAATACTGCCTTATCCACAACCGTTAGATCAAACCTTAAGCAGATTTCTGCAGCCCCTTCAGCCTTGACTGGCATGGAATCGCCGCCGAATCGGCCCGGTCTTCGCGCCAATCCCCGCCGTGAGCACGGGGATTGTTTCACTTATCGGCCGAATTGCGGTTTTGCCGTGGTCCGGCCCCTAGCCGTCCTTCCGGATCACCGCGTTTTCCGGATCGTAGGGGCTGTCCTCGGTAACGCGAGCGGGCCAGAGCGTGTTGAACATCTTCACCTGAAGTTCGGTGCCCGGCTCGGCCAAATCAGGCGTGACATAGCCCATCCCGATCGACTGCCCGAAGTGCACCGAGTAGCCGCCCGAGGTCAGCCGCCCGACCCGGCGATCACCGGAATAAAGCGCCTCGCGGCCCCAGGGGTCGGCATCCTCCGGCCCGTCGACCAGAACGGTGACGCACTTGAAGCGCACGCCGGTTTCGACCATCTGCTCCTTGCCGTGGAAATCTTTGGAGAGATCGACGAAACGGTCGAGCCCGGCCTCGAGCGGCGTGGCGTCGCGGCCAAGCTCGGTGCCGAAGGCGCGGTAGGATTTCTCTTGGCGGAGCCAGTTCTGGGCGCGGGCGCCAACGAGTTTGAGGTCGTGCTTCTCGCCTGCCGTCATGAGCTGGTCCCAGAGGTAGCGCTGCATCTCGATCGGGTGGTGGAGTTCCCAGCCAAGCTCGCCGGTATAGGCGACGCGGATGGCCATTGTGGGGCACATGCCAAGCTCGATGTTCCGCATGGAGAGCCAGGGGAAGCGTTTGTTGGAGAGGACCGTTGCGGGGTCGGCGTCTTTCACCAGATCGTTGAGCACGTCGCGCGACTTCGGCCCGGCGATGGCGAAGACGCCCCATTGGGTGGTGACGTCGTGGATGTCGACGTAAGCACCACCTGCGGCCATGAAGTCTTCCGCAGCCTTGATCAGGTAGTCGGCGTCATAGGCCGTCCAGGCGCCGGCGGAGACGAGGTAGTAGTCGTTCTCGCCGCGCCGGACGATGGTGTATTCGGTGCGGGTCGTGCCCGCGCTTGTGAGCGCGTAGGTCAGGTTGATGCGGCCCACCTTGGGCAGTTTGTTGCAGGTGAAGTGGTCGAGGAAGGCGGTGGCGCCGGGGCCGCGCACGATGTGCTTGGTGAAGGCGCTGGCGTCGATCAGACCGGCGCCTTCGCGGATCGCCTTGGCTTCGTCATGAGCGTATTGCCACCAGCCGCCGCGGCGGAAGCTGCGGGCGTCGTGGTCGAAGCTGTCGGGTGCGTCTTTGGGGCCGTAGTAGTTGGGCCGCTCGAACCCGTTGACGCAGCCGAATTGCGCGCCGAGGGCTTTCTGGCGGTCATAGGCGGGCGCGGTGCGGAGGGGGCGGCAAGCTTCGCGTTCCTCATCCGGGTGGTGCAGGATGTAGACGTGGGAGTAGCATTCCTCGTTCTTCCGCGCCGCGTATTCGGACGTCATCCACGAGCCGTAGCGCTTGGGATCGAGCGAGGCCATGTCGATCTCTGCTTCGCCGTTTACCATCAGTTGCGCGAGGTAGTGGCCGGTGCCGCCGGCAGCGGTGATGCCGAAGGAGAAGCCTTCGGCCAGCCACATGTTGCGGAGGCCCGGCGCCGGGCCGAGGAGCGGGTTGCCGTCGGGCGTGTAGCAGATCGGGCCGTTGTAATCGTCCTTCAGACCGACCTCTTCCGATGACGGGATGCGGTGGATCATGGACATGTATTCCTCCTCGATCCGTTCGAGATCGAGCGGGAAGAGGTCGGCGCGGAAGCTCTCGGGCACGGCGTATTCGAAGCGGGCGGGGGCACCTTCCTCGTAAGGGCCGAGGATCCAGCCGCCGCGTTCCTCGCGGACGTACCATTTGGCGTCGGCGTCGCGGAGGACGGGGTGTTCGGGGTTGGTCTTGCGGTACTCGACCAGCGCCGGGTCGGGTTCGGTGACGATATACTGATGCTCGACCGGAATTGCGGGGATCTTGATGCCGAGAAGCCGCGCGGTGCGCTGAGCGTGGTTACCGGTAGCGGTGACGACATGTTCGGCATGGATCGTGATCTGTTCGTCGGAGGGCACGAGGTTGCCGCCCTTCTCGACCATCTTCGTGCAAAGCACGTCCCAGTGATCGCCCGTCCAGGAATAGCCGTCGACCTGCCACTTACGTTCGATCGTCACGCCGCGCTGGCGGGCGCCCTTGGCCATGGCCATCGTCACATCGGCGGGATTGATGTAGCCGTCGGTGGGGTGGTAGATCGCGCCCTTCAGATCCTCTGTACGGAGCAGCGGCCACCGGTCCTTGATGTCGGCGGGCGAGAGCCATTCATAGGGCACGCCGCAGGTTTCGGCGGTGGAAGCGTAGAGCATGTACTCGTCCATCCGCGCATCGGTCTGTGCCATCCGCAGGTTACCTACGACGAAGAAACCGGCGTTGAGCCCCGTCTCTTCCTCGAGCGTCTTGTAGTACTTGATCGAGTAGTCGTGGATGTGGGTCGTCGCGTAGGACATGTTGAAATATGGAAGCAGCCCCGCCGCATGCCAGGTCGAGCCGCTCGTCAGCTCGTCGCGTTCCAGAAGCATGACGTCATCCCAGCCTGCGCGGGCCAGATGATAGGCGATGGATGTGCCGACCGCGCCGCCGCCGACCACGAGTGCTCTGACATGCTGTTTCATGGGGATCCCTTTCGTTCCACGCTACTCCTTTAACCTGACGTGCAAAGCGTTCAACGTGCCACCGACCCCTCGTTTCGCGAATCCGACATTTCCGACTGCAGCGCGCCCCGTGCGTCGCACGGGGAAAGCTTAAGTGCTTGCTCAAATTTCAGGCAAAGGTTGCAGTATTGCTTTGCAATACCCGATTTACGTGTATTGATTGACAGTGTTCATTTCATCCTGACCAAGCCCTGCGGTGATCATCCTGGCACTAAATGCTCTGATTTCCGGCTACTACCTTTGCGAAACCGATCTGCGGGACGCGTCTGACGCGGATTTGCCGGATCACAAACGGGCCAATCTGCTGCGCCGGGCGGCAGATGCGCTTTCGCGGATCGAACGCTATGAGCCACGCACGCACGACGAAGCGCGCGACAAGGTGTATTTCTTCATGGTGCGCGCGATCACCCGGCCCGCGATGAGTGTAGACGGGCGCGACATCAATCTCGCCCTCGCGCTGCTCGGCAATCCCGACATGTGCCGGAGTTGTGTGTTTTCCGATCAGGAGCCCGACGAGGAGGACGATCTGGAGGAAACCGGTGGGCGGCTTGGCCGTGACCTGATTCATTTCGTCGCTTCGTCCCGTGATCGCGTGTCGCTGTTCGACGACGAGCTGCGCTATATCGCGACGAGCCGGGCGAACGCGGCCTTCTACGGGACAAGGCCCGCGCAGCTGATCGGGCTGCAGCTGTCGGATGTGATCGGGGACCGGATGTGCACGGAACTGGCTGTGCCGCGTTTCGATGTCGCGCGCACGGGGGAGCCGCAGGAATACTATTACGACATCCAGACCGACGGGGTGGTGCGCCGGTGCCGTTGCGAGATCAAGCCGATCGAGCTGAGCGGCGGGCGGCGGGTGTTCCTTGTCTTCAGCCGAGATGTGACCTGCGAGATCGACCTCAGGGATCCGAGGCTGATCGCCCAGCCCAGCCAGCAACGCCTGCATTCCTGAACCGCTCCCTTGCGGAACACCTGCCGCACTCCACATTACTGGAAGCAGGAGGTGTGCGATGGCGTTAGTGCGGACTGCAATACTTCTCGCCGGGATGACCGCGATCTTCGGCGTCGTGGGGCTGACGATCGGCGGAGAGTCGGGGCTTGTGATTGCGCTGGTGATCGCGGCGGGGATGAATCTGTTTGCCT
Source organism: Ovoidimarina sediminis (assembly GCF_032586175.1). Taxonomy (NCBI): domain Bacteria; kingdom Pseudomonadati; phylum Pseudomonadota; class Alphaproteobacteria; order Rhodobacterales; family Roseobacteraceae; genus Ovoidimarina; species Ovoidimarina sediminis. The sequence goes on along the minus strand of NZ_JAWHTE010000005.1, from coordinate 63,183 downwards.
TCTGGTCGTCGGACAAGATGGTGCTGAGGATGCACAACGCCCGCGAGGTGAGTGCGGCGGAAGCGCCCGATTTCGTGGAACTCGTGGCCGATCTGGCCGAAAATGCCGATCTGCCCTTGCCCCGCGTCTATATCATCGACACCGATCAGCCGAACGCCTTTGCCACGGGCCGCAACCCGCAGAACGCGGCGGTGGCGGCGACGACGGGCCTTTTAAGGCGGCTCAGCCGCGAAGAGATTGCGGGCGTGATGGCGCATGAACTGGCGCATATCAAGAACCGCGACACGCTTCTGATGACGATCACCGCGACGCTCGCGGGCGCAATCGGGGTACTGACGAATTTCGCGTTCTTCTTCCGTGGGGGGCGGGACAATCCGCTGGGCTATATCGGGCTTCTGGCCACGATCATTCTTGCGCCGCTGGCGGCGGCGATCGTGCAGATGGCGATCAGCCGGACGCGGGAATACGAGGCGGACCGGGTGGGTGCCGAAATCTGCCGCCAGCCCCTTTGGCTCGCCTCCGCGCTTCAGAAGATTCAGCGCTTCGCGGCAGGGATCGACATGGACAGCGCAGAACGTTCCCCGGCGACGGCTCATATGTTCATCATCAACCCGCTGCATGCATTTTCCCATGACAAGCTGTTCTCGACCCATCCGCCGACAGAGATCCGGATCGCGAAGCTGCGCGAGATGGCGGGTGAGGTGCAGAGGGGGCCTTGGGCATGACAGCGACCAGAGGTGCTTGCCTCCCGGTCCCTACTTCTCGAACATATCCTCCTGCCCCGGCCGGTCCGGCGGGGCGAGGCCTAGGTGCCGCCAGGCGCCCGCGGTCAGCATCCGGCCCCGCGGGGTGCGCTGGATGAAGCCCTGCTGGAGAAGGTAGGGTTCGATCACTTCCTCGATGGCGTCGCGTGCCTCTGACAGGGCGGCCGACAGCGTTTCCACCCCCACCGGCCCACCCTGGTAGTGTTCCGCGATCAGCGTGAGGTAGCGGCGGTCGGCCCCGTCGAGCCCGCGCGCGTCGACCCCGAGCCGCGTGAGCGCCCCGTCCGCCACCCTGCGGTCGAGCTTTCCCCCGGCCTCCACCAGCGCGAAATCGACGACCCGGCGGAGAAGGCGGCCCGCGATCCGGGGGGTGCCGCGGGCGCGCTTGGCGATCTCTCGGATGCCCGCCTCGTCGGCATCGACGTTGAGAAGCCGCGCGCTGCGGGCGACGATCTGGTGCAGCTCGTCCTCGGAATAGAACTGAAGCCGGGTCGGAATGCCGAACCGGTCGCGCAAGGGCGTGGTCAGAAGACCGAGACGCGTGGTGGCGCCGACAAGGGTGAAGGGCTGAAGCTCGATCCGGACCGTGCGGGCGGCGGGGCCCTCGCCGATGACCAGATCAAGCTCGAAGTCCTCGAGCGCGGGGTAGAGCACCTCTTCCACCGCCGGGTTCAGGCGGTGGATCTCGTCGATGAAGAGAACGTCGCGGGCTTCGAGATTGGTGAGGATCGCGGCGAGATCGCCCGCCTTGGCGAGGACCGGCCCCGAGGTCATGCGGAAGCCCACGCCAAGCTCGCGGGCGAGGATCTGGGCGAGCGTCGTCTTGCCGAGGCCGGGGGGGCCGTGGAACAGCGTGTGATCCATCGCCTCGCCCCGGCGCCGAGCACTTTCGATGAAGACGCGCAGGTTGGCGCGGGCCTCGGCCTGCCCGATGAAATCGTCGAGCATCTGGGGGCGAAGCGCGCGGTCGGTGTCTTCGGGGCGCGGCTCTGGGCGGAGCGTGGGATCGGGCTCTGTCATGCCCTACCCCTTCGGCGCCAGAAGGCGCAATGCGGTGCGGATGAGCTCTTCCGCCGTGGCCTCGGGCGCTTCGCCCGCGGCGGTTGCGACGGCAGAGGCCGCTTCGCCCGGGCCGTAACCGAGATTCGTGAGCGCCGAGAGAGCGTCGGCCTGCGCCGAGCCCGCCGGGCGGGAGGGCGCCGATCTTGTGGGGGGCGTGTCCGGACCGGACGGGGTCGCGGCGCGCGGCGCCGTGTCGAGGATCGGGTCGCCCGTGCCCCCCATGGCCATGACCGTGGGTGCCTTGTCCTTCAACTCGTTCACCACACGCTGCGCGATCTTCGGCCCCACTCCGGGCGCAGCCTTGACCGCCGCCCAGTCGCCCAGAGCGATGGCGCGGCTTACACCGTCGGCGCCAAGCGTGCCGAGGATCGCCATGGAGGCCTTCGCCCCGATGCCCTGAACGCTCATCAGCAGCCGGTGCCATTCCTTTTCGACGAGTGTGGTGAAGCCGAAAAGCTGCAACAGATCCTCGCGCACCAGAAGATCGGTATAGAGCGCCGCGGCCTCGCCCGTACCGGGCAGGGCCGCAAGCGTACGTTCGGAGACGTGGACGATATAGCCCACGCCGCCCACATCGATCAGCACGTGATCGCTGCCGCGATAGTCGATCCGGCCTGCCAGACGCCCGATCATGACGCGCGCACCTTCAGTTCCGCCCGCGCCGTGGCGCGCGCCGTCTGGAGGTGAAACGCGTGGCAGATCGCGATCGCAAGCGCATCCGCCGCGTCGGGCCCGGCAAGATCGGCACCCGGAAGCTGCATCTTCACCATGTGGGCGACCTGCCGCTTGTCGGCGTGCCCCACCCCCACCACCGTCTTCTTGACCGCGTTGGGGGCGTATTCGCCCACCTCGATCCCCGCTTCCGCCGGAACGAGAAGGGCGATGCCGCGCGCCTGGCCGAGCTTCAGCGTGGCCGCCCCGTCGCGGTTGACGAAGGTCTGTTCGACCGCCGCCGCATCAGGCGTGAAGCGGGCCACGATATCGGAAAGTTCGCGGTAGAGGGACAGAAGCCGTCCGGCCAGCGGCCCCTCGCCCGACCGGCAGATGCCGTTGGCGATATGGGACAGGCGCGTGCCGTCCATCTCGATGACGCCCCATCCTAGCGCCCGGAGACCGGGATCGATGCCCAGAACCCGCATGCCTGACCTGCCTGTCTTGCCTTTTCGGACGGACTAGCACGAAAAGTGAACATCTGCCAAGGAATAGTGAATGGGGCCGTGGGAACCCGGGCCGGACCAGAGGTCGCATTCAGGCCGCGAAATGGCGGAATTCACCCTTCTCCCGATCCCGATTAACGGCGTTTTTATAGACACTTAACCGTGATCACGAGTTATGCCGGCAATGCATATCGGACATGCAGTTTCCCCGCTTGCGGCAACCCATAACGACGATTAACTGCGGCCAATCGAACACGATACAGACACACCGCCAAGTTCAAAAGGAACGCGCAATGGCCATCTATGACATCACCCGCCAGTCGACCGGCGGACACTCCTTCGGGGAGCGTCTGGCCGAGCTCGTCAACCGTTTTCTCACGTGGAAAGACGACCGTGCGACCCGCAAGGCACTTTCAATGCTGAGCGATCACGAGCTGGACGACATCGGTCTCGTTCGCGGCGACATCGACCGGCTGACCCGCCGCTGAGGCGCCGGTCTTCAGGACCCGGACAGAACCGCAATCAGGAACAGGCGCCCCGACCGGGCGCCTTTTTCGTTCTGACCTAAGATCTGAGTGCCTCTGGGGGCCATGGCCCCTAGAAAAACCGCGCCGGCGGGAGGGACCGACGGCGCGGGGTGGAGGCTTTGCCCGGCTCTCGCCAGGCTCGTTTCTTATCGCCCGAGACGGCGACCACCTTTGAAGCCGCGAACGCCCGAAAACGCGTCGCTCGCGCGCACTCATACCGCGCCTGTGGAAAAGAGCAAGCGAATGATTGATCCAGGTCAGGGAAATCCCCCGCCGCCTGGGCCAGAGCGTCTTGCGATCCGGTGGTCTTGCCGCCAAAACACGCATGCAACGAGGGGGAGTATCACCACCATGGGCTACCGCGAGGTCTACGCAGACTGGAAGGCTGATCCAGAAGCATTCTGGATGACCGCCGCCGAAGAGATCGACTGGGTAAAATCGCCGAGCCGGGCACTGTTCGCCGAGAACGCGCCGCTTTTCGAATGGTTCGTCGATGCGGAGGTGAACACCTGCTGGAATGCGGTCGACCGGCACGTGGAGGCCGGGAACGGGGCGCGACCGGCGATCATCTATGACAGCCCGGTAACGCATACCAAGCACACCGTCACCTATTCCGAACTGCGCGACCGCGTTGCCTCGCTTGCGGGCGCGCTTCGGGCCAAGGGTGTGGAGAAAGGCGATCGCGTCATCATTTACATGCCGATGGTGCCCGAAGCGCTTGAGGCGATGCTGGCCTGCGCACGGCTCGGGGCCATCCATTCGGTCGTGTTTGGGGGCTTTGCCGCGCATGAGCTTGCGGTGCGGATCGACGATGCCCTGCCCAAGTGCATCATCGCGGCTTCCTGCGGGATCGAGCCGGGGCGCGTCGTGCACTACAAGCCACTTCTGGATGGTGCGATAGAGGCTGCAAGCCACAAGCCCGAATTCTGCGTGATCTTCCAGCGCGAGCAGGAGGTGGCGCACCTGGAAGAGGGCCGCGATTTCGACTGGCACGCCTTTCAATACGGGGTGGAGCCGGCCGACTGCATGCCGGTCGCGGGCAATCACCCGGCCTATATCCTTTATACTTCAGGCACCACGGGCCAGCCCAAGGGCGTCGTCCGTCCCACCGCCGGTCACCTCGTGGCGCTGAACTGGACGATGAAGAACATCTATGACGTGGCGCCGGGCGATGTGTACTGGGCCGCGTCGGATGTGGGCTGGGTCGTCGGCCACAGCTATATCTGTTATGCGCCGCTGATCTATGGCTGCACCACGATCGTGTTCGAGGGCAAGCCAGTGGGCACACCGGACGCGGGCACGTTCTGGCGGGTGATCGACGACCATGAAGTGAAGGTCCTTTTCACCGCGCCCACGGCCTTTCGAGCAATCAAGCGCGAGGATCCGAAGGGCGAATTCCTGGCGCGTTACGACACCTCGTCGCTAAAGGCGTTGTTCCTCGCTGGTGAACGGGCCGATCCCGACACCATCGAATGGGCCGCCGAGAAGCTTGGCGTGCCGGTAATCGATCACTGGTGGCAAACCGAAACCGGATTTGCCATCGCCGCGAACCCGATGGGGATCGAGAAGCTTCCGGTAAAGCTTGGCTCTCCCGCCGTGCCGATGCCGGGCTGGGACGTACAGATTCTGGGCGAAGACGGGCACCCAGTGGAGCCTGGAACGCTGGGCGCGATCGCGGTGAAGCTGCCGCTGCCGCCAGGCACGCTTCCCACACTCTGGAATGCCGAGGCGCGGTATCGGAAGAGCTATCTCGAGCATTTCCCGGGGTACTATGAGACCGGGGATGCGGGGTATATCGACGAAGACGGCTACCTTTACATCATGGCCCGGACCGATGACGTGATCAACGTCGCGGGCCATCGACTGTCGACAGGTGCGATGGAGGAGGTTCTGGCCGGTCATCCGGATGTGGCGGAATGCGCGGTGATCGGGGTGACCGATCAGCTCAAGGGTCAGTTGCCGCTTGGTTTCCTTTGCCTGAATTCCGGAACGGACCGGGATGAGGCCGAGATCGTCAGCGAATGCGTGAAGCGCGTCCGCGACCAGATCGGCCCGGTGGCGGCCTTCAAGCTCGCCTGTGTGGTAGACCGGTTGCCCAAAACCCGGTCGGGCAAGATCCTGCGCGGAACGATGGTGAACATCGCGGATGGAAAGGAATTCAAGATGCCGGCCACGATCGACGACCCGGCGATCCTGGATGAGATCCGGGAGGCGCTGAAGGGCCTCGGTTACGCCGCCGGCTAGGCCGTCATCGTTTCGACCGACAGGATCGTCGGCAGGTGGCGGGCGATCTCGTCCCACACGCCATCGGAACTTCGGCGGAAGACGGAGCCCGAGTTGGTACCGAAATAAACACCGACTTCGGGAGCGTGGTCGGTCGCCATGGCCTGCCGCAGGACGGTGAAGTAGCAGTCGGATTGCGGCAGACCCGCGCGCTCTGCCTGCCAGGTGGTGCCGCCATCCGCCGAAGCCCAGACCGCGGCCGAGGCACCGGGCGGGTAACGCCCGATGCTATCGCCGTTGAGCGGCAGAACCCAGATCCGTTCCGGATCGCGCGGGTGCACGGCGATGGGGAACCCGAAGGTCGACGGCAGCCCGGCGGAGATATCATCCCAGCTTCGCCCGCCATCGCGGCTTCGAAACACGCCGTGGTGGTTCTGCTGATAGAGAAGGTCACCCGCCTGCCCCGAGCCGGGCGCGCGTACGAGGTTGTGCACGCAAGTGCCCACATCCGCGCCATGGTCGTGCCCAGGTTCCACGGGCACTGTCGCGCCGGCATTCGAGCGGCGGTTGCGCCGCGTCCAGCTTTGCCCGCCGTCCTCGGTCGCGAAGGTGCCCGCGGCCGAGATCGAGACCCAGAGCCGGGCCGCGTCGTCCGGATCTGGAACGATGGTGTGAAGGATGAGTCCGGCCCCGCCCGGTTGCCAGTCGGGGCGGGATGGATGATCGGTCAGCGCATCAACGCGGGACCAGCTTTCGCCCCCGTCCGGGCTTTCGAAAAGCGTCGCGGGTTTCGCCCCTGCATAGAGTTGGCCATTAGCCCGGCCCAGCGACCAGAGAGCAGTGACCTCGCCAGTATAGGGCGCGGGCGGCGCCGGTTCGAACCCGAACGCCGTCGCCTCGTCGGGATTCTCCGCGATCCAATCCTGCATCTGGCCATGGGCGAGTTGGGAGAGTTCCCATGTCGCCCCGGCATCCTCTGACCGCCAGACGCCGGCCCCGTTCCAGTCTCCGCCGCCCGCCGCCCAGATCCGCCCCGTGGCAGGATCGCCGATCGCGTGATTGATGGGCCAGCCGCCGCACAGAGGGCCGGTGATGCCCCAAGTCTCGCGTGAAGGATCCGGGGCGGCGAGGAACAGGCCCTTGGTCGTACCGATCAGCAGGGTGACGTTGTTGGGCATGGGCGGCTCCTCCGTCGCGGATCTGGATCAGCCTAGCATGGAACCGGCGCGAAGGCCGGTCTCATTTGAGTGATGAGCCAGGCAAAGAAACCAGCGCCTGTCAGGTGAGGCGGTCGAGGAGCTTCAGAAGCGTGAGCCTTTCGCGGGCGTCGAGCGGAGCGAGTGTTTCTTCGGTGATCGCGTGCCCGGCGCGGTAAAGCGCAGGTACTAGCGCATCGGCTTCGGGAGACAGAGTGATCACCGTGCGGCGCCGGTCCTCGGGGTCGGGTGCCAGGCGGACGAGCCCCTTGGCCTCGAGCCGCGAGACGACGCCCTTGATCGTCGCCACATCCATCGCTGTCAGACGCCCGAGCTGGTTCTGCGAACAGCGCCCCACCTCGGCAAGCCGGACGAGGGCGGCGAACTGCGTCGGCGTCAGCCCGTCGGGCGCACCGGCCTGGAAGATGGCGGCATGGCGTTGGCTGACCCGGCGCAGGAGGTAGCCGACCTGGTCGTCGAGACGGTAGGCGGCAGCCTGCGCCACGGTCATCTGAGCCCGTCCTTGCCTTCCGCCTCGTCATGGGTCAGCCCACCCACGCGCGGCAGGGGCCGGCCGCTGTCTGTCACCGCGACGGCGACCAGGATTTCATCGGCACGCGGCGCATCATTCATCCGTACCTCGACCCCGTCGAAATGCGAACGGACGTAGGCGGCATCCTTGTGGCCAAGTGGCACGTCGAGATCCTGGCCGGGGCCACCCATCTTCTTCGACGAAGGCACGAGGGCCGCGCCCCTTTCGACCGCCTTCCTAAGCGGCGCGCCGAGTTTCGGGTGCAGGATGGCAGCGGCGTGTTCAAGCTCGCCGTTCTCGCCCACCATTGCCGATTTGCCGTAGCTCTGCGCCTCTTTCGGCTTGATCCCGAGCGCATCGACGGCGCGGTCACCCAGAAGGCCGCCCAGCTCGGCCCCGATCTCCATCAGCGGCGTCAGGTCCTCCACATAGCGCCCGGCGAAGGGGTTCGCGATCACCGCGATGGCGACGGCCTTGCGGGTGGGAGGCACGATCTGACGGCCCATTTCGCGGTGGGTTTCCTCGATCCAGACGGCGATCTTCCTGATCTCTGCACTCATCTCGGCTGTCCTCCTCGGGTCATGTCTCTGTCAGCAGCGGTTGGTCGGCTTCCGTCGGAAGGGCGGTGAAGGTCTGGCCGCCCAAGGTCAGGGCCGCGCCCGCGATCAATCCGTGTTTGCGCATGGCATTGGCGGCGGCAAGGCCGCGCTTCAGCGCCGTGACGACTTCATCCGGGGTCAGCGGGCCAACGGCAGTGACAACCGGCCGGGTGCCCAGATCGCTGTCAGGATCGAGGCTTTGCGCCGGTGCGCGGGATATGGCGGGGTGGCCGGGAAGATCGACAGCATTCGCAATGAGCGTGGCTGCGACATCTGCCTCGGCCGCGGTGGTGGCGAGGGCCGTGACGCTGTCGGCGATCCCCAGCGAGTGCGAGCGTCCGCCCTGGCCCGAGGTGGCAAGTCCGCGGATCGGGTCGGAAGCCGCAAGGCGGACTTGCCCCAGATCGGTGCAATCGAGCCCGGCAATCCTGGCGGTGGCCGCTTCGCCAGGCGCGAGGTGGAAGGCAATGTCGCCCCCGTTGTTCACGACGGCGCGGGTGAGCCCGGGGACAGCCGTCATCGCAGCAAGGATTTCGTCGGCCACGCCGCCCGCGACAGCGGCCATGGGGGTGACGAAGGTGCTGGCATGAGGCGTGACGGCGCGATGCATGCGCCGAGCGGTGGATCCGCCCGGCAGGGGCGAGGGCACCGGGAGGCGGAGATGGGGAAGTTCGGCGGCAAGCTCCTCCAGCACTGTCGCGAAACGGCGCGCGGCGGCATGGAAGGCCGCCTCTCGGCCCGGACCGTCGACGCTGATGACGAGGTCGATCGGCCCGTGCTGCAGATGCAGGCGGTCGCCGGGCAGGCGGGCGGCCTGCGGCCCGGTCATCCTCTGACCCGCCGGATGTCGGGGGTGATGACGTCTTCCACCCGGCGCACCCTGTCCATGTGCCCGCTGAGTGCAGCGTAATCATCGCGGCGCATGGTGAACTCGATCGGGGCTACGAGGGCCGGTGTGGGGACGTAACCGAAGGCATTCGTGGGCATCTGCGTGACATCGGCCATCACGGTGATGCCGCCGCCGGGCCAGACATAGGCGGGCGCACCACCGCAGGTGACACGTGTCAGCATCGCCTTGACCGACCGGGTGAGGCCCACCGGGTTTTCGGTCACGCCCGCGCGCAGGCTGCCCCCCGCGCCGCCCATGAAGAGGACGGAACAGAGCGAGGGTTCGCAGTTCTCCGCGATCCGTTCGGCGGAGGCGAGGAGGACGGGCGGGATCTCCGCAGGTTGCGGGACAAGATCTTCGTCGAGTTCGTAATAGGCCCACTGCTCGCCCGTAGTTGAGACCATCAGAAGCCTGAGCCCCGGCCAGGCCACTTTCGCGTCGGCAGGTTTAAGGATCGAAAGCGGATCGGTGATGTTGGTGCCACCCCAGCCCGTGCCGGGTTCGGCCACCTGGAAATAGCGGCCCGGGGTGGATTTCCGGCCCGCGACCTTGATGCCTGTATGTGGCACGTCGAGGAGCCGCCCTGCCTGGTGCTCCGACAAAACCCCGGTGATGTGATCATCGACTACCACCACCTCGTCCACGTGATCCTTCCACTGGGCTGCGAACATTCCGATTGTGGCAGAGCCGCAGCCGACCCGCATCAGGCGCTCGCGTTCACCGTCGATGATCGGCGCCTGCCCCGCCTGCACCGTCAGCGTCGCGCCATCGTCGATCGTCATTTCGACGGGTTCCGAATTGCAGAGGTTCAGAAGCGCGTCGCAGGTGACGCGGCCCTCCTTCTTCGAGCCGCCGGTGAGGTGATCGACGCCGCCAAGAGACAGCATGCGCGAGCCGTACTCGGAGGTCATGACGAGGCCGATGGGCTCTCCATCCACGCGGACGACCGAACGTTCCTCGCCGATATGGCGATCGGTGTCGATCTTCACCTTGACACCGCAATAGCTGAAGATCCCCTCGGTCACGACGGTGATCATGTCGACACCGTCGACCTCCTGACTGACGATGAAGGGGGCGGGCTTGTAATCGGGATAGGTCGTGCCGGCGCCGATGGCGGTGATGAAGGGCCGTGTGGATTGCACGATATCGCCATCCCAGTCGGGCCCAGTTTCGAGGAAGGGCACCGCCGTGTCGCTGTGTTCGATGATGGTGAGCGGATCGAGACGCACGAGTTCGCCACCATGGTTCGCGTAACGATCACAGGCGCCCGACCGGCCTTCGGCGATGTAGCAAAGGACGGGGCAGGCGTCGCAGCGGATCTTGTCCTGAGGCTTGACGCGGTCGTTCATGGCTCGGCCTCCCGCAGGGCGGCGTGCAGGGCCGATGGCGTTACCGGCAGCGACCGGATGCGAACGCCCGTGGCGCGCGCAATGGCATTGAGAATTGCAGGCGCGGTGGGGATCAGCACGTGCTCGCCCAGCCCCTTGGCACCGTAGGGGCCGTGGGCGTCTGGGTCTTCGACGATGATGGTTTCGATCGGAGGCACGTCGCCGATCGTCGGGATCAGGTAATCGTGCAGGTTCTCGGTCCGGCCGGGAATGTATTCCTCCATCAGTGCCATGCCGAGGCCCTGGGCGATGCCGCCATGCACCTGGCCTTCCACCAGCATCGGGTTGATGGCCCGGCCCACGTCATGGGCGGCGACGAAGCGCGTGGCGCGGGTGGTGCCGAGGGCCAGATCGACCTCGACCTCCGCCAGCTGGGCGGTGTAGCCGAACTGGGCGTAGGGAATGCCCTGCCCGTCTGCATCGAGGGGCTTTGTGGGCGGGTCATAGGTTTCCTCGGCCCGAAGGACGAAGCCTTCGGCGTCGGGCGACAGGGCCGCGAGATCGAGAGTGCGCACGGTCGCTCCGTCGGTCACGCGCAGTGTCGTGCCATCGAGGGTGATCGTTGCTGTTACGGCAGCGTTGGAGCGGCGGAGGATATCGGCCCGAAGCGCCTCGCCCGTAAGCCGGGCGGCGTTGCCCGACACGAAGGTTTGGCGCGAAGCGGAGGTTTTCCCCGCATCCGGCGTAATATCCGTGTTGCCGGTGACGAGGCTGATCTGGCAGAGCGGCAGGCCCAGTGCCTCGGCAAAGATCTGGGCGATGACCGTGTTGGCGCCCTGCCCGATATCCGCCGCCCCCTGGTGAAGCCTGAGCGTACAATCGGCCAGGAACCCCGCCTTGATTGTGGAGGGGTTCGGAAGCGAGGTGTTACCGCAGCCGTACCAGCCCGAGGCGATGCCGACCCCGTGCCTGAGCGGGCCGTTCGCGGCGCGTGCCGCCTTGTTGAAGGCCCGCGTGCGGTAAAGCGCCTCTTCCCAGGCCGGTTTCAGCGCCTCGAGGCAGGCCATGATGCCGACGCCCTGTTCGAAGACCTGTCCGCAGACGGTGGGCGTGCCGTTCGCGAGCGCGTTCTTCAGCCGAAACTCCAGCGCGTCGATTCCGAGCGCGTCGGCCAGCTCGTCGAAGAGCGATTCCTGTGCGACAGCGGTTTGCGGCACGCCGAAGCCCCGGAAGGCGCCGGAGGGCGGGGCGTTGGTATGAATGGCGGCCGTGGTGGCGATGTAATCGGCCACGCGGTAGGGCCCAGAGGCGTGGACGGGCACGCGATTGGCGACCGTGGGGCCCCAGCTGGCATAGGCGCCCGTGTCGAAGTCGCCGTGGAAGCGGAAACCCCGGATATGACCGTCAGCATCCGCGCCGATCGTCATGTCGAGGCGGCCCGGATGGCGCTTGGTGGTGGAGCGCATGGAATCGGTGCGAGAGTAGCGGTGGCGCACGGGCTTGCCCGTCTTCAGCGCGGCAAGGGCAAGGTAGGGCTGGATCGAGATATCGAGCTTCGAGCCAAATCCGCCACCCACCCCCGTAGGCACGATGCGGATATCGGCCTCTGGACGCCCGAGAATGCGGGCCAGCGCCTCACGGTCCATCACCGGGGCCTGGGTGCAGGCATGCACGTGGACGCGGCCGTCGACGATTTCGGCAAAACCCGCCTCTGGCTCGATATAGGCGTGTTCCACAAAGGAGGTGGTGAAGGTGCCCGAGACGGTGACATGGGCCCCTGCCAGTGCGGCCTCTGCATCGCCAGAAGAGACGCGGCCGCGGCACATGATATTTCCGGTGCGGTCGGGGTGCAGTTGAAACTCTGCCTCGACCTCGGCATTGGGCAAGCCGAGGGCCGGGGCGCGTTCCTGCCAGACGACCGGAATGTCGGCGTCTTTCAGACTGGCGATGGCCTCGGGCGTGCCGATCACGGCGGCGACGGCCTCGCCCCGGAAACGGGCCTCGGATTCGGCGAAGACGGGCTGATCCTCGAACCCGGGGATCACGCCGAAACTGTTCTCGCCCGGCACGTCATCGGCCGTCAGCAACGCTTCGATGCCGGCGATCGACAGAAGCGCCGTCAGATCACCGAAGGCGAACCCCGCTCGGTGATGGGGAGAGCGCAGGATGTGAAGTTCGAGTGCGCCCGCCGGGCCCACGTCGTCACCGAAGCGCTCGGTGCCGTCGACCTTGCCCTGTCCGTCAAGCCGGCGGATCGCAGCGCCGACGGTGCCTTCGGTCGCAAGCGGGGCCTGCCCTCCCTGCCCCGCCGCCACGACAGCTTCGAGGATCTTGCGGTATCCGGTGCAGCGGCAGAGCACGCCGCCGAGCGCATCTTGAACCGTGGCGATCCCTGGGCGCTCGGTCTCGCGCAGGAGTGCCGTGGCGGTGACAAGCATGCCCGGCGTGCAGATCCCGCACTGTGCCGCGCCGTGGTCCTGGAAACTCTCCTTGAGACGACGGGTGGCCGGGTCGTTCGCGAGGCCTGAAAGCGTCTCGACCTGCCGTCCCTGCGCCTGCTGCGCCGGCATCAGGCAGGCGCAGACCGGCGCCCCGTCGACAAGAACGGTGCAGGCGCCGCAATCCCCCGCGTTGCAGCCCACCTTCACGTCGCGGGCGCCCAGCCGTTCGCGAAGACTGGCCGACAGCCGTTCGCCCGGTGCGGGTGCGATATCGACGCTCTGCCCATTCAGCGTGAAGGTGGTGACTGAGGGGGAGCGCTTATCCATCGGCAGCCTCCCTCACGGCGCGGCGGATCAGATCGGCCACGGCCGCAAGGCGGTAATCAGCGGTGCCGCGCACGTCATCGATGGGGTTCAGGTGGGCGAGGTGTTCGGAGGTGATCTCCGCAAGGGCGCTGGGGGTCTGGCCGATCAGCCCCTCTTCCAGCGCCGGAAGGCGTCTTGCGACCGGAGAACAGGCCCCAACCGCGATGCGCAGATCGCTGAAGCGCCCGGCCGCGTCGCGTGCGGCCAGAACCGCCACCATAGCGATGGAAATGACGAGATATCTCCGCGCGCCAAGCTTCCGGAACGCAGACCGCGCAGCGTCCGGCAGGCGCGGAATGTGAAGCGCCGTAACCAGCTCACCCTCCGAAAGCGCCGTCTGGCGCACGCCGGTGATGAATTCCGGAAGCGGCAGGATACGGGAGCCGCCCGGCCCCGTCACCTCGACCGAGGCGTCGAGTGTCAGAAGCGGCGGCACGCCATCGGCGGCGGGCGAGGCGTTGCAGAGGTTGCCCGCAATCGTGCCGGCATTCTGGATCTGGGTCGATCCGACCTCGCGCGCCGCGGCCTTCAGCCCGTCAAAGGCCGGCGGAAGCTTGGCCCGCAAGATCGTCGTCCAGGTCGTCGTCGCGCCGATGCGCCAGCCAGCGTCGGTTTCGGTGATCCCGCTGAGGCCCGGTACGCGGGTGAGGTCGATCAAATCGTGGTCGGCAAGCCGCTCGCCCAGCGCCGGGAAGTAATCCGTGCCCCCTGCCACAAGCCGCCCGCCGCCTGCCAGGGCGGCAAGCGCAGCATCGAGGCTTTCGGGTTGGTGGTAACTCATGGGATCAGATCGTTAGTGTACAAACATCTTCCGGGGCGGGGGGACACCTGTCAACTCAGATGCCCACGTATTTCTCGACAAGGCTGTGATCGGCGCGAAGCGTTTCGGCGGGCAGCACCTCGCCATTGCGCCCGTTTTCGATAAAGGCCACGCGGTCGGCGATCGACAGAACCGCATCGACGCGCTGTTCGACAAGAAGGATCGCCGTGCCTTCCGCCTTCATCCGCGTGATGACCTGGCGGATCGCCTCGATCATCGAGGGTTGCAGCCCCTCGGTGGGTTCGTCGAGCAAGAGCACCTTGGGGCGAAGGCAAAGCGCGCGGGCGGTGGCCAGCATCTGCTGCTCCCCGCCCGAGAGTGTTTGCGCGCGCTGCCCCATCCGCTCGCGCAGGCGCGGGAAGAGATCGAGTACCCATTCGCGCGTTTCCCGCCCCTCGCCCCGCACCATGAGGCCGATTTCCAGGTTCTGCGCGACGGTGAGTTCAGAGAACAGGCGGCGGCCCTGCGGGATATAGCCAATCCCCTGCTTCGGCACCTCGTGGGGAGGTAGATCGGACAGCGTTGTGCCGTCGAGCCGGATCTTGCCCGACCAGAGCGGCAGAAGCCCCATGATCGTCTTCATCGTCGTGGTCTTGCCTGCGCCGTTCCGCCCCAGAAGGCACAGGATCTCGCCCGCGTTCACTGTGAGCGACAGATCCCGCAGAACCTGCGCACGGCAATAGCCCGAGGAGACGGCGATCAGTTCCAGCATCAGCCTGTCCCCAGATAGGCCGCCTGAACGGCCTCGTTGTCATGGATTTCGGCCGGTGTGCCTTCGGCCAGCACCTCGCCGAAATTGAGCACGGTCACCTTATGTGCGGTTTCCATGACGACGTTCATGTTGTGCTCGATCAGAAGGATCGTGGCGCTTTCGGACAGGTAGCGGATGAGGCCCTTGAAGGCCTCGATCTCGCTGTCAGCGAGCCCCTGCGTGGGTTCGTCGAGGATCAGAAGCCGCGGGGCCTGGGCCAGGCCCATGGCGATCTCGAGAAGGCGCTGGTGGCCGTAGGAAAGATCCTGCGCCTCCTGGTCGATCCGGTTGGCAAGGCCCACGCGCTTCAGCGCCCGGTGCGCTTCGCGCCGCGCGGCCGCGGGATCGGGCTCGGCCCGGCGGGCGGCGAGAGCCACGTTTTCCTCGACCGAGAGGCCGGGGAAAATCGAGGTGATCTGGAAGGTATAGGCCATGCCCATACCGATGCGCCGGTGCGCGGGCATGCGCGTGATGTCCCGCCCGTCAAAGGTAACAGTGCCCGATGACGGCTCGATCCGGCCGCAGAGCATGCCGACGAAGGTTGTCTTGCCCGCCCCGTTCGGGCCGATCAGAGCGCGCACCTCCCCCGCCTCGAGCGTGAAATCGACGTTCTCGACAGCGCGGAGGCCGGAGAAGTGCTTCGAGAGGCCCCTGGTTTCGAGAAGCGTCGTCACGGCAGCCCCCTCCAGATCCGGCGGCGGATCTCGCCGGCAATGCCCTGGCGCGCGAAGAGGGTAAGAAGAACAAGGACGATACCGACGATCAGAAGGTAAGCGGTCGTCCAGCCCGAGGCGACGTCGATCAGGTAGAACATGAAAAGCGTGCCGATGAAGGGGCCAAGGACCGTGCCCGCCCCGCCGAGCAGCACCCAGAGCAACGGGAAGATCGAATATTGTACGCTCGCGAAGCTCGCCCCCGCATAGCCGAATAGAAGCCCGTAGGCCGCGCCCGCCAACGCCGATATCGTGCCCGAGACGACGACGGCGGCCAGCTTTCGACGGTACGTATCGTAGCCCAGCATGCGCGCGCGTTCCTCGTTCTCGCGGATCGCGATCAGCGTCTTGCCGAAGGGGGACGAGACGAGGCGGAGCGACAGGATCAGGCACAGCGCGAAGACGGCGAAAGCGGCAAAATAGCGGTTCGTGGGGTCGGAGAGGTCGATGCCCCAGAGCACGCGTTCGGCCTGCTGGATGACGAAGCCCTCGTCGCCCCGCGTCCATTCGCCGAAATAGAGAATCGTGAGGAAGGCAGCCTGCGCGAACATAAGGGTCACGATCATGAAGGCGACGCCCTGTGTGCGGAGCGCGAGGAAACCCACGAGTGTGGAAAGCGCAAGCCCGGCGAAGAGGCCGAGAATCATCGCCGTCGCGGGATCGGCCCCCAGGTGGCGGATCGACAGGCCCATGCCGTACATGCCCGCGGCGAAGAACATCGCGTGACCGAGGGAGAGGAGCCCGGTGTAGCCGAAGAGGATGTTGTAGCCGATGGCGTAGCAGGCCAGCACCATGATCCGGCTGAGGTTACCATGGTGGTATTCCGGCAGGACGAATTGCAAGCCGAAGAGAAGGATCAGGAGGCCGCCGTGCAGGACCGCCGATTTCACCGTGTCGCTCATGCAGCGCGGGTTCCGAAGAGGCCCTGCGGGCGGAAGACGAGGACGAGCGCCACCAAAAGCGTGGCGAGGATCTTTGCCAGCGTCGGCGAGAAGAAGACCGAGATGATCCCGTCGGAGAGGCCGATGAGGACGGCGGCGAGCACGGTGCCCGGAAGCGACCCAAGCCCACCGATTATCACGACGATGAAGGATAGAAGCAGGGGATCGCCCCCCATCAGGTAATGGGCTTGCTGGATCGGCACGATTAGCACGGCGGCCAGCGCCGCAAGCCCCGCACCGAGGCCGAAGACAATTGCATAGACACGCTCCACCGGGATACCGAAAGCCAGCGCCATGTCACGGTCGAGTTGCGTGGCTCGCATCACGAGGCCGATCTTCGTGCGCGTCATCAGAAGCCAGACGCCGAGAAGGACGACGACGGCGGCGCCGATGACGGCGAGCTTGTAGGTCGTCGTCCCGAGGCCCCAGGGCCAGTAAACCTGCGGCCGGCCATCCGCGAATTCGAGCCAGGGAAGGGCGATGCGCGCGTTGAAGGGCGGCTCGACAGGCCGTGCGTCGGGCCCGTAGGTCATCAGCGTCGCCTGCTGGAGGATATAGAGAAGGCCGATGGTGGCGACGATCGTGCGCTCGGGATCGTAATCGATCCGCTTCAGCACGGTCATGTCCGCAAGCGCAGCGATGGCGCCCACGATCAGCGGCGCCGCGATCAGCGCCACGGCAAAGCCGATCGCCGGGTGCCCCGCGATATGGGTCGCGATCCACCAGGCGATAACGGCGCCCAGCATGAAGAATTCGCCATGGGCGACGTTGACGACCCGCATCACGCCGAAGACGAGCGACAGGCCCACGGCTGTCAGCGACAGCACCGCCGCCGTGACCGCACCTTCGAGCGAGGCGAGAAAGAGATAGGGGCCAAGTTCCATGTCAGACCGGGGGCCGCCTCCGGCGGGAGTATTTTTGCCAGAATGAAGTTGGAGCGGGCCCTCCACCTTCACTTTGGCTCAAATACTCACCGGCCGTCCGGCGCGGCCCCAACGCAGGCATCGATCAGAGCGCCTGGGTCGTGTAATCCACCTCGTCTGGATAGAGCGTATCCTCGATAGAAGTCGTGTGGACCTTGACGAGTTTTCCGCCCTGAACCTGGCTGATGTACTGGTGTCCGAAGACCTGATGGGTCTTGCCATTGAAGCGCTTGGCGCCCTGCGGATGGGCTTGGCTTTCAGGCATATCGGTCATGGCCTCGACCGCCTCGATCAGGGCGGCGCGATCACCAGGGCCGCCGTAGCCTGCGGCCTCCATCCCCGCCTTGATGATGTGGAGTGTTTCCCAGCAGCCGAACATGTGGGCATAGGTCGAGATATCCTTGGCGTCCGAGACACTGGCACCGTTTTCGTCGACGCCCACGGCGGCGCGGAAGAACTTGTCGTGCTCGGACTGGTCGGCCTGGGCGTAGCGGGGGTTGCCCTCCCAGAAATAGGTGCCGTCCAGGAATTCGAGGCCGGGAGAGGCGATATCGACCGCTTCGAGAGAGTCGATGAAGCCGAAGAGCGGCGGGGCGGAGGGCCCGAAGAATTCGCCCAGTTCCTTCACAAAGGTCAGGACGGCCGGGCCGACCATCACGTGGTAGAGCACTTCTGTATCGCGCGGGATCTTCGGGAAGTACTTGGTGAACGAGGTTTCGGTCGGCGGGATCGCGATATGTTCGAGAACCTCGCCGCCCTGCGCCTGGATCGCCGCGGTGAAGAAATCGCGGTGGTCATGGCCGAAGGCGAAATCGGGGAAGACCATGGTGACCTTCTTGCCGAGGTTCGAAGAGACATAGGGCGCCATTGCCTGCACCTGGCTTTTCACATCGGTGATGCCGGGCTGAAGCGTGTAGCGGTTCAGCATGCCCGAGGCGACGTGATGGCCTTCGGACACCACGAAATAAGGCATCTTCAGCTCCCCCGCCCGGGGCGCCGAGCCGATCACCACATGGGAAAACAGCGTACCGAAGGCGACGTCGCATCCATGCTGGGTGGCGAATTTCTCGACCACTTCAGCGCCGCGCTTGGGATCGGTGCCGTCATCTTCGGCGATGATCTCCACCGGCCGGCCATTGATGCCGCCAGCCTCGTTGATGATCCGCGCCGCCGCTTCCGTCGTGCGCCCGTACCAGCGGCCGTAAGCCGCGCCGATGCCGGTGGAATGCTGCTGAAACCCGATCCGGATCGGTTCGGCCGATTGCGCATGGGTGTAGCGCGCCCAGAGCGGCATCGACGCCGCGCCCACGGCCCCCATGCCCAGCGTCTTCAGCGCCCCGCGGCGCGAGGTCGTGGATTTGTCTGTGCCCATCTCTGGATCCCCCTGACTGGATGTTCGACTGCCGCCGTTCCGGCGATCTTGCTTGTTAGTGTGCAAACAGTCTTGCGTTCTGTCGAGATTATTTTTTGCGCCGGTCACACACCCCGGGGCGAGGCGAGCAGCCAGAGGCCGAATAGCGTGTAGAGCACCATCAGCACGGCAAGTGGGGCCTGGCTCAGAAGGGCTGCGCGGTCGTTGCCGTAGATCCGAAGCGCGATGGCATGGGCCACGAGGATCGAAATCACATGGCCGATCACGACGGCCCCCGCCTGGGTGAGCCATATGATCCGCACGGTATCACGCGTATTGAAGAATCCCGTGGTGACGTAGAACTGCCCGAGGTTCAGAAGATCCGCACCGGTATCCAGCGGATCGGAGGTGGCCGCGAGCGTCCACTGGATATCGACAAGGAAACTCGTGAGGTAATGGGCGATGTGATAGCCGGTGGCGATCGGCAGAAGGGCGGGCGCAAAGGCGCAGAAAGCGCGCAGAAATCCGGCCCGCCGGGCGAGGAGCAGGCCCGCGCCGAGCGACAGAGCGAAAGCGGCGAGGAGCCCGGCGAGAACAAGGGCAAGACCAATGAGTGTTGCGCCGATCACCGCCGATCTGCCGGGGTACTCGAGCGGGTTGATGCCGATCCGGCCTAGCCACCAAAAGGTTTCGTTCAGCCCATCGAAGGATCCGATCCCGAGAAGCGCGACGGCGAACACGGCGAGGGCCGGATCGGGCGAGGCCCCGCGCGCAAGACGCCAGCCCCAGAGCCCGGCCGCAGATCGGGACAGGGGCGCGACCGAGGCGAAGAGGCGCATCATCACCGTCAGAAACTCGACCTGAAGCGCCCAGCGCGGCCCGAAGACGGCACGCCCGGCCACCGTCATGGCAGCGTAAAGAGCGACGATCAGGGCAAGGCGCCTCGGATCCGCCGGTGCCGGATCGGCCAGCATGAACGCCGCAAAAGCGACCAGAAGGACGACAGCGGGCCATTTGCCCGCCGCGCGCGGCAGTCTCAGGTGAAGACGGCGCGAGATGACTCGTCGCAGGCAGGCGCCCGGCGCGCGGAACGGATCGACGAAACCCCAGATATTGAACAGCGCCCCCTGCACCGAGACGAGCCCGATCCACGTGACCGTCCAGACCCAAAGCGGCAGCGGGTTGGCCAGCGGATCTGGCGCCCCCGCTACGCCGCAGACAAGAAGCGCCAGAAGAAGCCCCGCCGCCACCCAACGGGTCAGCCCCGCGAGGCGGGGCGCGTTTCCCGCAGGAATGTGCAGAGGCCGGAAAAGACCAAGGGTCGCGGAGCCCGGCAGAAAGAGAATGAGCGCGATTGTCAGTACGACGGTCGCCACGCCGCCGGCGATGTAAAGATCAGTTGGCAGAAGAAGGACGAACCCCTGTTCCGACACATGGGCGCGGCCCGGCGTCGCAGGAAGGCTCAGAACAATGCCATATCCGAGAGCCCGCGCCATCCCCCCGGCAGGTCAGAAGGTTGCGGAGTAAATGATCACCGCGGTCAGGATCACCGCGGCGAAGCTGATCGGATCTTGCGATGCGAAGACGATGGGATCGTCCTTCATACGCCCCCGCGACGTCACCATGACCATGCGGAGAAGCCAGTAGAGCAGGATCGGGCAGATCAGCCATAGGATCTGCGCGGATGCGTAGAGGGCTGTGACGGCATCACTCGTCAGATAGAGCGCGAAAACGAGCACCGCGGCGTGGGCCGAAGACAGCGCGGTGCCCACAATGATCTGCATGTCCCCCGTCTCATAGGCGCGGCCCGGCGCGGTGGAGACGTTTCGCGAGACCTGATCCACGAGTTCCGCCTGGCGTTTGACCGCCGCGAGCGAGAGGAAGAGAAACATCGAAAACGCGAGCATCCATGGCGACAGGGGAATCCCCGTGGCAGCGCCGCCGGCGATGATCCGCAACGTGTAAAGGCACGCCAGCACCATGATATCGGCAACGAGCTTGCGCTTGAGGAACAGAGAATAGGCAAGCGTCGCGAGGAAGTAGGCGGCGAGAACGAGAATGAAGGGCCCTGGCGCGAAGAGAGCGCCGATGAGGCCTGCGGCGAGCACCAGACCGGCGGCCATGACCACGCCATGCGACAAAGGCACGGCACCGCAGGCGAAAGGCCGGTTGCGCTTGCGCGGATGCTGCCGGTCTGCCGGCAGGTCGAGGAGATCGTTGATGACATAGACGCTCGACGCGGTAAGGCAGAACGCGGCGAATGCCGCCAACGCGATGCCCAGATTCGAGACGTCATGCGCGGCGAGAAGCGGCAGGAAGATCAGGAGGTTCTTCGACCACTGGTAGGGGCGAAGCGCCCTGAGATACGCCAAGCCCCCTTTCCGGGGTTCGCCAAGATGCATCGCATCGGAATTCGCGCGCTCGGCCGTGGCGCGCAGAGCAGCGCCCGCCCCGACCGTGATCGCGCGCCGCGCGCTTTGCCAGACGGGCGCATCCACGGGTGCGTCGCCCACGTAATCGAACCCGCGCTCGCCAAAGAGCGATACGAGGAACGCGGCCTTGGCCGATCCCGAAAGGTTCGCTCCGTCCGTGCCATTCGCGCCGGTGCCATAAGCCTCGTCGAAAAGCCCCGTGGCGCGGGCGATTTCCTGCGCCTGCCGGTCATCCGATGCGGTGACGAGGATCGTCTTGCGACCATCGGCGCGGGCTGCCTCGATCAGCGCGGTGACGTCCTCGTTCAGGACAAGCTCCTCCGCAGGGACAATCTCGGCATCCGCGACAAGGCGCTTGGCCGCAACCTTGCCGGATGGCAAGGCCGCCGCGAGACGCAGCAGCGACAGCGGTTTCTCGCGTCCGAGGCGAAGAATCGCTTCGTGGAAGGTATCGGAGCGGCTGAGCGTGCCGTCTAGATCGACCACGAGAGCGACTTCTTCCGGTTTTGCCAACGTCGAAGGGCCCAATTCCTCTCTCCAGGCTGCCGCGTTCCTTCTCATAGAACGGAGAGAGGGCACTGGGAATCCCGTAAAGTCGCATTCGCCGGCCGGGTGGCCGGAACGTAACGGCCCGGTCTCGCGGCCGGCAGGGACCACACGCAATCCGCGCTTCTTGTTCGGCAAATGGGCCGATGCTATCGGGATAGTCAGATGCGCGGAAATCGGCGCCGCGGCAGGCGAGTGGGATGGTTATGGTGAAATCCAAGCAATACCGGCTGACGCGGAATGCGGTTCCGGGGGCCGTGGAGCTTGGGGGCTGGTTTCTCGAGACAGGCGCGTCTCTGCGCGTGATCCGCGTGATCGATGACAGCGGCCGCGCGACCGGCGTGCTGGTCGGCGAGCCGTTCGACCTGCACCGGCGGGAGATTGCCGGAGACAGGCTGAACGTCCGTCACCGGTACGAAGGCGATGCCGACGCCTTCGTGAACCGGTCGATGGACGACCTGAGCGGTGCCTATCTTTGGTTCTTCGACGATGGCACCGGGCCGCTTCGCAGCTACCCCGACCCGTTCGCCCAGATCCCGGTGGTCTTCGACCCCGAAATCGGCGTTGCCACGAGCGCGGATTCCCTTTTGGATGACGGGGCCTATGAGGCGCGCTTCGACGCCGCGCGGTATCGGCATTTCGGGGTGGGCAACAAGGGTTGGTTCCCGGCGGGAATGACGGCGCATCGCGGGGTCGAGCGGCTTTTGCCCAATCACGTTCTCGATCTCGGAGACTTCGAGGTTGCCCGGTTCTGGCCGGACGGGCCGTTGCATCCCGCTGCAGATCCCGACGCAGCGGTGGGTTCCCTCCTCGAGCATGTCGCGATGCAGATCGCGGCGGTGGCGGAAACACGGCCCACCGTCATCTCGTTGACCGCGGGACAAGACACCCGGCTCTTGCTGGCCAGTTCGCGATCCATCGCGGAGAAAGCGGATTTCGTAACGGTTGTGGGGGGAGACCAGCACTCGATCGACAGCAAGCTGGCCCGCCGCCTCGCAGAGTTCGCAGGGCTCCGGCAGCGTGAACTTCCACGTATCGTTGCCACGGATGACGAGGTGGAGGCCTATATCCGTAGAACTGGCCACTGCGTCGCCGATGCGAATGCCCGCTATCACAAGAGTGTTCACCTGATAGAGCGCGGCACTTGGTTCATCGGCGGCCTCGGCGGTGAGGTCGGCCGTGGGTTTCTCTGGCGGCCATCGGACGACGCATCGCTTGCCATCGAAGCCAGGCGTCTGATCGCGCGATTCGGCCTGCCGCAGGATGCAGACCTCGAGGCCCGGCTTGCCGCCTGGATCGCGGCGGCGCCAAAGATGAGCGGCCTCGATCTTTTGGATCTTGCCTATATCGAGCACCGCATGGGCCCCTGGGCCTCAGCACATTTTCCAGGTGACGACTGGCTGGTTGCCCTGCACCCGATGGTGTCGCGCCGCGCGATCACTCTGATGCTTTCATTACCGGTCGAGTGGCGGCGCGAGGGGACTTTCGCGCACAGGGTGATCCGGCGAGGGTGGCCAGAGATCATGACGATTCCGATCAACAGCCTGGGTTTCGTCGCCGACACGATGTCGAAGCTCTCCCGGGCCTGGAAAGATCCGAAGGCCGTTGTCTCCAAATTGAGAAAAATGCTCGGCTAAGCACAGCGAAAGGCGGATTTCCGCCGAGACCCGGCATTGTCTTCGGTTGATATCCGGACATTCCGCAGCGGCAGTCGGCGACAGTGCTCGCCCAGCTCGCTTCTTTGTTTACAAGGGCTTTCGCGTCCACGCGCCGTTCGTGGGAATGCCTCACGCCGGGCCACAGGACGTTTCAGGGATTGCGGCATCGCCCAATTAGGGCGGAATTTTGTTCGGGGAAACAAAATTATGCCGGGTTCCTAAATCAGTCAGTTCCCATCGGGAAGTATTGTTTCTTGTTTGGCCAGTTTGGCCCTATCGGGATCAAGAGGGACAAAAAATGTCATCCACTGTTACGGTCGCAAGCGCCAGCGACCTTTACGCCGCGCTGGCTTCTGCGACAGGCGGTTCGAGGATTGTGCTTGAAAGCGGCTTCTACGGCGACGTCCGCCTTATCGACTACCAGTTCAGCTCGACCGTCACGATCGTGTCCGCGGATAGCGCCGACACGGCCGTCTTCAACACGATATACATGAACGGATGCACAAACATCACGATCGATCGGGTCGAGGTCGATTTCGTGCCGGATGTCGATACGGTGGTGTGGGATTCGGCCCTGAGGATCGACAGCTCCAGCAACATCACAGTCTCGAATTCGGTGATCGAGGGCGGGCTCGCCGCCGCCGGGGATTCGCCGGACATCCCATTGGGCACGCAAGGCGCGAACGGAATCGAAGGTTATCCGATCGGCAACGGGATATTCCTCTTCCAGGCCAAAGACATCGAGATCACGAACACCGAGATCTCCATGTTTCACAAGGGCATCGGCTTTGACTGGGTCGACGGTCTGAATTTCTCGGACAACTACATTCACGACGTCCGCACTTCGCACTTCTCGGGCGGTTTCCTCGAGAACGCGGAAATCAACGACAACCATTTCTCGACGTCAAACCCGTGGAACTTCGGCGGCCTTGGCGACCATGGGGACATCATCCACATCTTCCATCGCTTCGGGGACACCGGTTCGATGGACAACATCACGATCAGCGGAAACTTCTTCGAGCAAGGCGATGGTGAAGCGCTTCTGGGGATCTACCTCGACAACAACGAATACGGCCAGGGCTTCACCAACGTCACCATCAGCGACAACATCCTCCACAACGGTAATTTCCAGGGCATTCGTTTCGAGCGCGTGATCGGCGCGGTGATCGAAAACAACACCTTCCTTCCGACCAACGATGTAGAGGGCGACGCACCGGGAATGGTGCTGACGGATGGGACGCGCGACCTGCTGGTGCAGAACAACATCCTAGGCCCGATCACCGGCGCTTCCTATACCGGCTCGACATCGTCAACGATGACCTTCGTAGACAACGTCTTCATTCAATCGCACGACCCGATGGGCGAGAACTACATCGGCAATCTCTTCTCGCGCGGGCTGATCGCGGATGGCGATGCGAACGATTTCTACGTCATCCCGGACAGTGCGGCAGATGGCGTGGGCGCTAGTGCAACGCAACTCTGGGGCAGCCACAGCACAGGTTTTGGCGTCTTCAACGCGACCGGTAGCGAAGGCGCAGCGGCCAATACGGTCACGTTCGACGCGCTGTCGGTCTTCGGGGTTGGCGGAGAGGTGAACCTCTCGGGCGCCACCGTGGAGTGGACCTTCGGCGACGGGCAGACCGGAACGGGCGAAAGCATCACCCATACCTACGATGCCGGCGGGCACTATGACGTCAAGGCGACCGTCCGGTTGTCCGACGGTACGGTCATTACTTCGGAAAAGGCGCTTGTCGTCGCATCGCCGGAGGCGCTTTCCCTCGACTTCGAAAACGGGATTGCGGATCAGAGCGACTTTATCAACGATACCATGGTGACGGGCATTGCGGAGATCGTGGATACCGACTTCGGCAGTGCCCTGCGTCTCGGTGCGGACAGCTACATCGAGTACGATCGCTCGTGGGAGATGGTGAACAATTCCGGCTTCACCGTCTCCGTCGATTTTCAGAAGGATGCCGGCGCGGCGTCGCCGGAGGGAACACTCGTCTCGTTTATCGGCGGATTCGGGATATCAACCTACGAAGGCAAGATCTATGCCAGCGTCGATACCACCGGGTCGCCGGCACAGTACCTGGGCGCGGTCGATCCGAGCATCGAAGACGGCGGCTGGCACAACGTGACGCTGACCTTTTCGTCGGATACCGGCATCGCAACGCTGTTCATCGACGGCAAGGAAGTGGATTCGAAAGTCGGCCTCGAGGGCCTGCAATCGGCAACGGCGTATCAGGATTTCCATGTCGGCGGAAACAATTGGAGCAGTTCGTTTACCGGACTGATCGATAACGTTGAATTCCTGCGCTACGCGCAAACCGCCGAAGAGGTAAATAACGCCTATCTCGGCCTTGAGCCGCCGGCGGTCGATGATCAGCCGGCGCCGGTGGAAGAACCGGCGCCCGTGGAGGATCAGACACCGGTGGAGGAGCCGGTGACGCCGGAGGAACCGACCGTTCCCGAGGAGTCGGTTGTCGAGACCGGCACGTCGCAGGATGACGTCACGACCGATGGTTCAGGCTCAACGCCCGTTATCGGCGATCGCACGTTCAATGACCTCGCGTCGCCCACGGAATCGTCTTCAGAGGACAGCAGTATTTCCCTGTTCAGGCAGAAGCTCCTCGCGCGATTTGGTGCATCGAGGGACGGTGACAACACCACCGATGCGCCAAGCGGCGACGACTCAAACCTGCTGAACAGCTTCGCGTCGCTGCGCACAAACTTCGGACATACCGAAAGCGATGCCGCTTCGATCGAGACGACAGACAGTGGCGACAATCCATTCCTGTCGCTTTTCACGCTGCGCAGTCGCCTCCGTGCGGAGGAACAGTTGACTGACGAAGAGGATGACACGGACACCGATTTCGCAGGTGTCGGCGCCTTCTGACGCAACACAGAGCCCCGGCGCCGACCAGCGTGCGCCGGGTCAGGAACTTCGAAACGATATCCGTGGACTCTCGTCTTGGAACCGAAGCGAGGCGGGAGCCGGGCCATGCTCGACGAATTCGAAGACTACACCCTTTCGCTTACATCGCCGGCAGTGGCGGCAGTGGCGATCACGCCGAGCGACAGCACAGAGATGTCCTTCGCGACACGCGCCCTCTACGTCGGATCCGGGGGTGACGTCACCGTAAAACTCAAGAACGGGGACGTCGTAACCTTCAGAGGATTACAGGCCGGGGTTCTTTACCCGCTCCAGATCGTGCAAGTTCTCGTCAGCGGTACGACCGCTTCGAACATGGTGGGTATTCGGTAGGGCAACGCTTGATGGATATTGGAACCAAGATCGCGCTGGCACTGGGCGTCCGGCGGGCGCCCGTTACGACCGTTCCCGTTCTGCAGACGGCACTTCCCGACATCACCGCGATCGTAGCCCTGAACCTGATGGTCGTGGATCTGCCCTCGCGCTTCTCGGGGTTGGGGCTGACCTTCGCGCTTGCTCCGGGTTCGCCACCCCTGCCCGACGGCCTGTCCGTCTCGCCGAGCGGCGTGCTTTCGGGCATAGCGACCACGGCGGCGGCGCCGGTGACGGTTGTGCTGCGCGCCAGCAACGCGGAAGGTTTCGCCGATGGGCCGCTGACGATCTCGGTCGAAGAGCTGAGTTTCACGGCGTCGCTGTCCGGCGCGACGGACAATTCAACGCACGGGCCGAGTGCGGAATCGCTGGTCGCGCTGACGGCGTCGGGCGGGCAATACAACGGCCCTCTGCCGGTCACCGTTGCCTACCAGTGGTCGACTGTCGAAGGAGGGCCCATCGCGGGCGCCACATCGGCAGTTTTCACGCCAAATGCCGCGACGCTCGACGGCCAGACACTCTATTGCGACGTCACACCGGACATCTATCCCGC
Source organism: Ovoidimarina sediminis (assembly GCF_032586175.1). Classification (NCBI taxonomy): domain Bacteria; kingdom Pseudomonadati; phylum Pseudomonadota; class Alphaproteobacteria; order Rhodobacterales; family Roseobacteraceae; genus Ovoidimarina; species Ovoidimarina sediminis. The sequence goes on along the minus strand of NZ_JAWHTE010000005.1, from coordinate 36,107 downwards.
CCGGGCTACCGCGGCGCTCACCGTGCGCCATGTGCCGCCCAGCGCCGCGGGCACGCTTGCCGACGAGATCCTGGATCTCGGAACGGGCAACTACACCGTCGCAACCTCCGGCGAGTTCAGCGGACAAAACCTGCGCTTTACCGTGACAGGCGGCGGCACAACGGTGGATGCGACGACCGGGGTTCTGACCATTCCGACCGATACGGCGATCGCCGGCGCCGTCGTGACAGTAAGCGCCACGAACTCGGGCGGAACGGCGGAAAGCGCTTTCAACCTCACGGTGGAAAGCAGCGGGCTCCTGACGCTTGGGCCCGCAGGCGCGCCGAAGGTGCTGAGTGCGGTGCCGATCGGCTCGAACGATAGCCACGATGCCGGCACAACTGCCGACTATCTTGTTGGCCCACAGGAAACCTTCACCGATCTGCAGGCCGCGATCGATCAGGCGGTGCTGGACGGGGCTCCGCGCACTATAGCGATACGGGCAGGTACCTATCGCGGGCGGCACTCGCTGGCCGGTTTCCAGGGCACAATCAAGAGATACGGGTCCGAGCGCGTCGTGCTAAGCGGCGCGGAAACGCTGACCGGCCTCGTCCAGTGTTCCGCCGCGGATGCGGATGTTCTGGGCCTCGGCCTCGGCGTCAACGGCTCTCCCGTCTACAAGACGACGATCGCCGCCTCGGCTTTCGAAGCGTCAAGCGCACTGGGCCTGAACATTCACGAGATGGTCGAGGGAGACAGCGTCGCCCTGCCGATCGCACAGGAGCGCGCCAGTCTGAGCGAGCGGTTCTATTCGCTGTACGAGCAGGAATTCCACACCGCAGACAGTTTCGCGCTGAACGCGTCAGGCCATATCGAGACGATCACCCATGCCAGCGTGATCGACCAGTACACCGACGCGCAGCTTTTGCGGGCGCAGGCGGGGCTGCATTTTGGGGCGAATGCCGTGAAGTTCTTTCCCATCGTCGGCTCGAACAGCGCCGGCTCGAGCATCACGCTGAGCACGGGCAACGGCCAATCGGGATCATCCCGATTCTACAGCCTCGCGAACCTCGCACCGGCGCTGATCCGGGGGTCCTGGGCTTTCGTGGACCAGGGCGCGACGATCGACATCTACGTCTATCCCTTCGATCCGGCGAACGTGGCCGGGGGGATCGAGTACTCCGCCCGAAAGTGGGTCTTCGATCTGCCGCCGACGATGGCGGGGCACGTGACGCTCGAAGGGCTCGAGATCTATCAGGCCGGGGGCGGCGCGCTTGAGGAAGGCCACGCCATGGTCACCGCGTTCAACTCGCTCGATAAGAAGCCTCACGGTTTCACCGTGCGTCAGTGCCGTCTCGGAAAATGCTCGAACCCCACGACGGGGGCGGTGGCGAAACTCCAGAACATCGATGGGCTGACGATCGAGAACGTGTCGCTTGTGTCCTGCCCCGACAGTTTCGGGCTGGATATCAACGGCGGCTCGGGATCGGTGCAGTCACAAAACCTCAGGGTCAGCCGGGTCTATGCCGCCGAGATCTCCAACGCCTCGGTCCGGTGCCTTCAGCAATCCTCGCCACGCGTCGAAGATGTCGTCTTCTACCGCACCGGGCGGGGCGGCCATGCCAACCTGATGAATTTCTACCAGCAGTCCGACAAGGTGCTGGTGCAGCGGGTCCAGTCGATCGAGTGCATGGGGTATCTCACCTGGCAGGCCGCCTCGGAGATCTATCTGGGCTTCAGCGAAATTCCGGGATCCGAGCTTCCCCAGGACAGCCGCTCCATCCAGGATCAAAATGGCGGAACGCCGGGGCCGAGCTCGGGCAACAACTATGTCTGGAACGTCCATTGTCCGCCATCGAGCCAGGAGGTTGCCGCCAACCCCGCGCAGGCCGCGAACTTCGACCTGGGCAAGGCTGCACGGCCCGATCTGCCATGGGGCTTCTACAACTGCATTATCTTCGGCGGTGGCGTGAACAACGATTATACGGGCAGTTCGTCGCTTGAGATCGCGCGCCTGAACAACGTCTACTCGAGGACGGCGTTCTGGCAGGCATCCGGAAACGGATGGTTCAAGGATCCGTCCGAGGTGGTGCAGACCAGCCTGACGATGCTGTACACCGATCCGGCGAACGGGGATTTCTCTGCCAAAGCCGGCGGCATCCTTCAGACCAAGGCCGGGCACGACATGCGCCAGAAGATCGTCGAGGAAATCCGTCCGCTGCATCGCGACGCCGATTTCAACCGCGACCTGAGGTTCGTCCCGGTCGACTGGAACAACAGCTTTGTCGGGAGTGAGAACTGATGGAAGTCACCGCAGGAAGCACACTGTTCGTCCCCGATATCGAGATCACGCCCACGCCGGGGGAAACCGTCGTGAACGTGCTGTACCGGTGGTACGAAACACCAACCGGGCAGGCAGAGGCGGTGGCCGGGCGCGATCGCATCTTCTCGCCCGGCAAGGCAGGCACGTGCCGGTACGAAATGCTCGTTCTGCAATCGGACGGCGCGGAGGCGATTGCCGTCGGACCAACCGTCACCGTCCTTGCCAGGGACATCACGGCACCGACCCTGTCGGGTCTGGCGACGACACCTCAGAACGCGGCCGCCCTTCTGTCCTGGTCGACCGACACCGTAGGCGGCACGGCGTATTGGAGCATCGACCAGACGCCAAGCCGCACGGGCGCGGAGATCAAGGGCGGGATCGGCGCCATGTCGGACAGCCTGGCTCATACGGGAATCGAAGCCGTGTCCGCGGCGGGCGTACAGCCGGCCATCATGGCCACCGGGCTCGCGAACGACGATCAGTATTTCTTCCACCTTGTGCACGAGGATGCGGCCGCCAACCTGTCGGCTCCATCGGATATAGCGGTGGTTCCGGCGGTTGCGGGCGGAGGTATCGCGCTGGCCCACATTGCGGCGCAAAGCGTTGCGAGCAGTTCCGCAAGCATCGATATTCCCGTCAGCCTTCAGGCCGGCACCCATCTTCTCGCCGTGAACCTGAAGGGGGTCGACACCGTGCTGGACGTGACCGTCCCCGGCGGCACCAGCACCGCGCGTCTTGCCACCGTGCGGAACGGAACGCTTCTGAGCGTGGCGGTGTTCGAGGTCGAAGTTCCGGTGGGAGGGGCGACAAGTGTTACGGTCTCGAGAAGCGGCACCAATTTCCTGCCAGCACTTCTGACCGGTTACAGGATCACCGGCGGGGTGTTCGACGCGGATTCCGGCGCGCTGAACGGCAGCGGCAACGACACACTTGATGCTGCCCTGGCGACAACCGGCGGCGAGGCCATCCTGGGCTTTGCCTTCGGTTCGGGGCACACGAGCGAAATTTCGGCGGTCAGCGGCTGGCAGGGCAAGGAGGCGTCGCAATATCTCGACAGCATCCGCGCCGAAGCGTTCTTCGCAACGGCCGCTGCGGGAGGCGCGCCCGAAAGCTTCGCGGTCACCGCGCCGACGGCGTTCAAGCCGTGGATCCTGGCCGGTTTCGCCTACACCACCCCAACAGTGTGATGCGCAGGTCGTCGGTTCGGCGCTCCAGGCCCGGGTTTTTCCCCGGCAGGGTGCGCCGGATGCTGTGCGCGTCCGCCTGACCATGCTAAGCCAAGCCGGTCACTGAACCGGTAGCCCGTATGATCTCACGTTCCCGCATAAGGCGGCATCTTCCCGAACCGCTTCTGGATTCGCTCAGAAACCTGCGCGATCGTCTGAACCCGCCCGTCGATGGCGTCCGCAATCTCAGGGATTACGGCTTCGAGGCGGAGGACAACCCGAAACCCCGCGTGTCGCTTGTTCTGAACACAGTTTCGCGGGAATTCGCTTTCGGCGGGAAAGCAACTGCGGTGGCGATCTTCGAAGAGCTTGCGGCCCCCCTCGCGGCGGCGGGCGTCGATCTCAGGATCGTCACCGATGCGCCCTACGAGGCCGCCATGTCGATGCTGTCGGGCACACCGCTTGAAGCGCAAGTGAGCTTCGCCTCAGTCGAGGCGAATGGCGGACGCATCGCGACACGGAGACGCGAGATCTTCATAGCCTACAACTGGTGGCTGTCGGCCAATCTTCAGGCTTTGCGGCAGGCCCAGGCAGTGCATTTCGGGCAGGCGCCAAGGCCCAAGGTCCACCTTCTTCAGGAATACGAGCCCGGTTTCTTCGGCTATTCCGCCGCCCACATGGTGGCCCATGAAGCGATCAGTGGCGACGACCTGTGGGCCGTCATCAACACCCGGGAACTTCAGGACTACTGGGAGATGCTGGGCCACCACGCACAGCGCACCTATTGCTTCGAACCGCACATGAACGCGGCACTTCGCCCTTTCGCCGACGGCATCGCACCGGCGGAAAAGACCCGAACGGTCCTCGTGTACGGCCGCCCGACGATTCCACGAAACGCGTTTTTCCTCGTGGAGCGTGGCCTTCAGGCCTGGGCGGAGCGCCATGGCGCGAACCACCGCGACTGGCGATTCGTCTCGGCCGGTCTTCCGCATCCCGATATCGCGCTTGGAAATGGTCACAGCCTGACATCGGTGGGCAAGCTGTCGCTCGAGGCCTATGCCCGGCTGCTTCGCGAAACGGCGTTGGGCGTGTCTCTGATGGTGTCACCGCATCCCAGCTATCCGCCGCTGGAAATGGCCCATTTCGGCGCCCGGGTTCTGACCAACGATTTCACCGGAAAGCGGGTGGTCGAGCGGCACCCCAACATCGTGCGGCTGCCGTCCGTGTCCGGGCCGGGCATCGCCGAGACGCTAGAGGCGGAAATCGTCAGCTTCGAAGCCGATCCCGGGGCGGCCGTTCACCGCAAACCGGCGGACCCGGCCTTTCTGACGGGCGGCGGCTTCGACTTCGTTCCGCAACTCGCGGCCGATCTCGTGGAGGCGCTGAACCACTGACGCAGCAGGCCTAGCTGCCACGGATGCGGCGCGTCGATTGGCGCGTGTACCGCGACACCGGGGCGGACACCTCGGCCTCGTTCTCTTCAGTCGCATCCTCCGTGAAGCGGACCAGCCAGGCACCTGCGCCGACCATGAACATCACGAAGGACATCATCGCGCTCCAGAAATGCACCGTCCCGCCCGCCAGTACGATCGCCGTCACGACGAAGACATAGGCATAGCGGGCGCGGATGTTCTCGGGTTTGGAGAGCCGCGTTCTGCAGGATTTGAAAGCAAGAAGTGACAGGGTGAGGAAGGTAGCCACGAAGGCCGGAACACCGTTCCGCATGGCCAGCAGAAGCCAGAAATTGTCAACACTGGAGCCCATCCAGGACGGTCGCGCCCACTCGCCCAGACCAATGCCAAAGAGCGGGTGGGCGGCGACGCTTTCGGTCCCGTACCGCCAGATCAGGATACGGTTGTAGCTCGATCCGCTGTTGAACGTCATGTAGTCGACGATCAGGTGGAAGGGCGTGCGGTTCGACAGAAGATCGAGCACGACGTAGCCGGCAACCGACAGGCCGATAAGAACGTACCAGCGCGATGCGAGCCTGGCGAAGACGGTGTTCCAGGCAATCAGGGCCACCTGCACCATGAATGCCGCAAGCGCCCCCGTCGACAGGGACAGGAACGTGCCCACCGCCGAAAGCAACGAACCGGCAATCCGCCGCGCGGTTCCGAACATGAAATAGAACAGCGCCAGCGAGATCGAGGCATAGACACCGAAATGGATCGGATGCGCGAAGACGACCTGGGCCCGGCGCAGCCCCATGCGCTCCTGCGTATAGACGACTGCGTAGGTGTCGACCGGGATCATCTGCAGCAGGAACGCCCGCCCCGTGACACTTTCGATCGCCGCCGCGGGCACCAGCACCACAAGGGTCAGAAGCAGCAGCCGCGCGATACGGGCCATGTCACCGGCAGACCGGACGGAAGTTCGGGCCAAAAAGTAGGCGCCGGTGAATTCCAGAAAATAGGAGCCCCCTGTTTCGATGGCCGAGAGATCGGGGGCATTGACGAAGAAACTCAAAACCGACCACAACGCCGAAAACAGCAGAAGCCAGTCCGGCAGAATCGTTCCACCGGCAACACGGCGCACGAAAACGTGGTAGAGCGCGACAGGCGTTAGGATGAGCAAGACCAGCCGATGCGGGTATAGTACGAGCGGGCCGAGGTTCAGCTCCAGAGGAACGAGCAGGCACAGTATGAACAGATACGCCATCCATATCGGCGCCGCGCTCTCTCCGGAGAACGGAACGGCCACGCGCAACGTCCGTTCGGGGCCCGGTTTCCTTCGGCCGTCTGGTATGTTCTGTGCGAGTGTCAATAGCTTTGCCACTGTGGTTCTGGACCTGTCCGCCAAAGTACCCTGCGCGGGCCGGACATGACACAGAGGAATGCAGTGTCTGCAGGCGGGCGGCCAAGATGATTCGCACATACCGGATGATTCTGGAAACAATGGAAGGTGCAGAGCGTCGCCGTTTCTGGCTCGTCGTCGCCGTGACCTTCGTGATTTCGGCCTTCGAGGCCGCCTCGGTCGTCGCAATCCTGCCGTTCCTGCAGATCCTTTCCGATCCCGGCATCATCGAGACGACGCCGACCCTGGCGCGCCTCTATGACCTGAGCGGCCTGCAAAGCACCAATGCCTTTCTGATCGCCATCGGATGCGCGGTTCTGCTGCTGACCACGGCGGGGCTTGCTAGCAAGATCCTGACGATATGGATCACGACCCGGTTTGCGCTGATGCGCTCCTATACGCTGAGCGCGCGGCTTCTCTCGGTGTACCTCTCGCAACCCTACCGCTGGTATCTGACGAAGAACTCCGCCGACATCGGCACCGATGTTCTGGCAGAGGTCGATATCCTGGCTCGCGACGCTCTTCTGCCCGCGATGCGGCTGATCCCCGAGCTGTTCTCGGTGGCGCTAATCGGCATTGCGCTCTGCCTGATCGAGCCGGCGGTGGCGATTGGATCGGTCGCACTGATCGGCGGCGGGTTCCTCCTTGTCTACCTCGTCGTGCAGCGGCTTCTACTTCGGGTCGGCGCACGCCGGCTTGGGGCCAACAACCAGCGCTTCCGTCTGGTGCAGGAGGCGACGGGCGGCATCAAGGACGTGAAGATTCTGGGGCTCGAGCAAACCTACCTGAACCGGTTCAAGGATCCCGCGCGCCGGATGGCCGAGGCACAGACCACCGGGCAGATCGTGATGCACACGCCGCGCTTTGCGCTCGAGGCTCTCGCGTTTTGTGGCATGATAGTTCTCATCCTCTTCATGCTGATCCGAAGCGAGGGCGATCTCGCACAGGTCGTGCCGACGCTCGGCCTGCTCGCGGCGGCCGGCCTGCGCCTGTTCCCCGCCCTGCAACAGGTCTACTTCCGATCCTCGCTTCTGCGTCAGACCCGCGCCGCGCTGGAAAAGATTCATACCGATCTCGTGTCCCTCGAACATCACGATATCGACGAAACCCGCGGACGGCTCGACCTGACCCGTGCGCTCGAGATGAAACAGATCGCGTTCAACTACGAAGGCGGCGAACGTCCGGTTCTGCACGGGATCGATCTCTGCCTGCCGGCCAGAACCTCGCTGGGCCTTGTCGGCGGTACCGGGGCGGGCAAGACGACGCTTGTCGACATCATCCTCGGCCTGTTGCCGGTCGGCGGCGGCGCGTTCACCGTCGACGGCACGGCGATCGAGGGCGAAAACCTGCGCCGCTGGCAGAAGTCGATCGGCTATGTGCCGCAACAAATCTACCTGTCAGACGCAACCCTTGCCGAGAACATCGCCTTCGGTGTGCCAGAGGACGAGATCGACCTCGAGGCGGTCATGGCGGCCGCGCGGATCGCCAACCTGCACGACTTCGTGCTTGAAACGCTGCCGGACGGGTACCGGACCCGCGTGGGAGAACGCGGCGTGCGTCTGTCGGGCGGGCAACGCCAGAGGATCGGCATCGCCCGCGCGCTCTACCGGAAGCCGACGACGCTCGTACTCGACGAGGCGACGTCGGCCCTCGACAACCTGACGGAGCTTGCCGTGATGGAGGCGATCCGGCGGCTCGCCGGCGAAGTAACGCTGATCATCATCGCGCACCGGCTCAGCACGGTGAAAGATTGCGATCAGATCCTTCTTCTGCGCGACGGCCTTGTTGCCGCGCAGGGAACCTTCGCCGAAATCATCGCCGCGGACGAGGAATTCGCCCGCATGGCGGGCGCGGGATAGCGCCGGGCGCGCCTGATAGCCTCAGTCGCGCGCCGGCGGCGACACCAGATATCCCAGCATCCAGACCATGCGCTGCAGGCGCAGCCGCGCCAGTGTGACAAGGGCGAGCGCACGCTCGCGCCAGCTGAGTGCCCCGGCAGTGACGATCCGGGGCGCATGAGCGAGGATGCTGACCGGCATCGCCAGCGCCTTGAGAGCCCAGGTCGCGCGAAACCCGCCGCTCTCGCACCCCAGGAGCCAGGCCTCGCGCGTCAGCCGCCACCACTTCGCGCGCAGGGCCGCCCAGTCCCGGCGCGAGGGGTGGGACACCACGAACCCGTCGTCGAAGGCCAGCGTCAGGCCGCCGGCAGCGGCGCGGCGGCTCCAGTCGACATCCTCTGCCACCGCCGGGCGAAACCCGCCCGTCCCGTCGAAATCGGCACGCATCATGCAAAGGTTTCCCGCACCGAGAAATCCGTCACGCTGAAGATAGGCATCCATCCGGAAGGCGAACACGGCCTCGAAAGCCTCGGCCCCGCTGCGGGGTGGCGGGGTTTCGTAGAAGATGTCGACGCGGCCGCCCGTCACGACGCCCTCGCGTGCGATCCGCCGGCCTTGCGCGACCCAATCCGCCCCCGGAACGCAATCGCAGTCGATGAACAGAAGCACCTCGCCCGACGCCGCCGCCACCCCCATATTGCGGGCCGGGCCCGCCCCCGGCTCGGACTGGGTGAGCACACGCAGGGACGCGGCATCCGGCAAGGCCGCGGCCACGTCGAAATCCGATCCGTTATCGACGACGATCACCTCGTCCCCCGGCTCCAATTGCGGCAAAAGCGCATCGAGGCAACGGGTCAGGCGCGGCAGATCGTTCAGATGTGGAACAACGATGGAACAACGGAGACCACGTGACACAGTGGAAACAATCCTGACTTCAGGTTCGGTCTGTCAGACAGCTTGGATCGCAGGAGCGCCGAGTGTGCTGTGACGTTTTTTTGCTTCGTTCCGAGGTCTATACAGGAGCGGCAGCTTGCCACCAATCGATTTCTGGGGGACGACATGACCATGAAATCTCCGGCCGCCTCCCCTACCCGACCGAAGTCGGCTCCAGATCGCCCGGTGCCGGCGGTTTCGATCATCGTAATAAGTTTCAACACGCGGGATCTGACGCTTGACTGCCTGCGGTCCGTCGAGCAAGAAACCACGGTGCCCTACGAACTGATCGTCGTCGATAACGCGTCAAGCGACGGCTCCGCCGAGGCGATTGCCGAGGCCTTTCCCGACATCACGCTCATTGCCGAAGACACGAACCATGGTTTTGCCGGGGCGCACCGGGTCGCCGAACCACATGCGAACGCGCCGTTTCTTCTGCTGCTGAACCCCGACACGGTCGTGCTGGAGAATGCGATCGACAAGCTTCTTGCCTTTGCCGAACACACTCCGGCAGCCGGGATCTGGGGCGGGCGCACCGTGTTTCCCGATGGGGCGCTGAACCCCACGTCGGTCTGGGGCCGGGCAACGCCCTGGTCCACCTTCTGCCGGACGGCGGGGCTTGCCACGGTTCTGTCGGGCTCGGCCCTTTTCAATCCCGAGGGCTATGGCGGCTGGATGCGGGACAGCGAGCGCGAGGTCGACATCGTCACCGGGTGCTTTCTTCTGATCCGGCGCGAGCTCTGGGACCGGCTGGGGGGCTTCGACCTTTCCTTCTTCATGTACGGCGAAGAGGCCGATCTGTGCCTGAGGGCACGGGCCCTTGGGGCGTCCCCGCGCTTTACGCCGGAGGCCACGATCGTGCATCTGGGCGGGGCGAGCGAGCCCGTGCGCGAAGACAAGGTCGTGCGCCTTCTGACCGCCAAGAACCGGCTGATCGAGCGCCACACCGCCGCGCCGTGGCGGTCCCCGGAGGCGATCGCCCTGCGCCTCTGGCCCCTGACGCGAACTTTGGCGGCGCGGAGCCTTGCGGCGCTGACGCGGTCAGAGCGATGGAAACGAACCGCGGATGTCTGGGGCGCCGTCTGGCGCAGGCGAGCAGAATGGTCACCCGCCGCCTCAGTGCGGCCCGCAAGTAAAACCGAGGACTGACCGATGAAGATCGAGCCCATGAATGCAACCGTCAACCGGTTCAGGACGGCACGCGGCAAGGTTCTGGGCGAAAAGCTGGCGGAGGCTCGGGCGCGCCTGGGCCGGGATCTCCTGGTGCTCGACGTGGGTGGCCGCCCCGATTACTGGCGCAACACGAGCCTCGAACACGTGGCGAAGGTGATCGTTCTGAACTACGTCGCCGGAGAGCTCGAGGCGACCGAGATGCTCGACGCCCGGTTCGAAAGCGTCGTCGGCGATGCACGCGACCTCAGCGACTATGCGAACGGTTCGATCGATTTCCTGCATTCGAACTCGGTGATCGAGCATGTCGGGCACTGGGGCGACATGCAGGCCATGGCGCGGGAATGCCGACGGGTCGGGCGGGCCGGATGGGTTCAGACCCCGGCCTGGGAATTTCCCGTCGAGCCGCATTTCCGGGCGCCGTTCATGCATTGGTTCGCGGCCCCGATCCAGACCGCGATGTTCTGGCTGTCACTGTCGGCCCGGCATCGTTCGATGCCCTACGATCAGCGGCGTCAGGCGGTGGATGACACCAATCTTCTGTCGAAATCCGAGGTTCGCAGGCTGTTTCCCGGCGAAGAGATCTACGTCGAACGTCTGATCCTCGCGAAAAGCTACTCGGTGTGGTGGCTCCCGAAACGGGATACCGGTGGCTAAAGCGGAACGAAGCGCGGAAGCTTCGTCAGGCTCTGGCGCATGAACTCCTGCAGGCGCGCGTCTGCATCTTGCTCGCTTTCGCCCACCCCGATCGGGGTAACGAAGCGCACAAGCGCCCCGTCGGTGCGTCCCATCGTCAGACCGTCCCAGATCACAGCGGTCTTGGCCAGGACATCGTTCGTCATGCGCTTCCCGCGCTGTTCGAACCAATAATACACAAGCTGCTTCGACGTACCCTTCTGGATGACCGCACGGTTCAGTTCGAACGTGCCATAGACGGATTCGGGCATATCGACGGTATAGGGATCGATCGAGAAGATCTCCCATCCCCCGACCGGCAGACAAACTTCCGGAGAGTGAATCCCATCGCCTTCCGTCTGGTTCTCATAGAACGCAACGAAGAGGTTCACCGTCGGGGTGCGAGGCTGTTGAAAGGTCGCGTTCAGATAATCGTCGGCTCCAAGCACTTCTTCGACCGCCGGTTCAAGCCGGGCGCGAACCCCATACCATTCCCCCAGCCGGTTCGGAAACAGCGCGAAGGGTTCGCGCTCCATGGTCACGGCCTCCGGGCGCGCGACCGTCACGAAGGCCGCGGATGTCGCCGCAACGAAGACCGTCGCCACGGCCATCGCCACCGAAGGCCGGATCTCGGCAATCCGCGCGGCAATGGCTCCCAGCCCACTGGTATCCAGATCGATCGCCTCCGACAGCGGCAGGGTTTCCCGGTTCAGCTGCTGCAGCACGATCGCCATCAGGAACAGGATCCCGATACAGGCGATAAAGATGATCCATCCCTCGAAGAAATGCAGGAAACCTTCCGCATGCTGGATGCCGTAGCTGTTGACCAGGATGCCGATCACCCCGATCCGGAACGAGTTCATGAAAACCGTCAACGGCGCGGCCGCCAGCAGAAGCACCGCCTTGTGCCAGAGCGGCCCCCGGTAGAGGATCGCGAAGAGGTAGGAAAAGCTGAGGATCGGGAAAAGGTATCTCAGGCCGGAACAGGCCTCGGCCACCTGAAGCTTGTACACACCCAGATCGATGATGTTGCCGTCGAGGAAGACCGGCACTCCCGCGAGGGAAACAAACCAGACACCAAGCTCGGATGAGACACCCTGCAGAAACACTGACATCTTCCAATACAGAATCTGCGGCAGCGGAAGCATGAACACGAGGTGAAATACCGGCAGCTGATGTCGGATGCCCTTGGCCCATCCGAACACAGTCAGAACCACGCCACCCGTCCAGATGATGAAGGCATAGGCGACGATATCGGCCACCTTCGCGAGGTTTCCGATCACTGCAAGCCCTATGGCGAAGGCAATCACCAGTACGCCCGGCCAACGGTGCCTCACGGGACCGGCTTGGGGAGGATCCAGACGAAGTTCCCTCAAAAAAAGATAAAGCGAAATCAAGGGAATAAGCGGGCCATGGCTATACTCGGCCGTCGACCAGGCGGCAATCAGGCTTTCAAAGCCAAACCAGAAGACCGGAATCGATACGGCGCAGAGCGCGAAGAACAGCGCAATGCCAACGGGGCGCACCTCGATAGGCAGAAACGAATGACTTGTGGAAGACTCGGTCACAGACAAAACTCGCGAACTTGATCGACAGCCTAGAAATCGTCGATGACCATATCTGTAAAATCGCCGGATATCGACAGGAATCGACGGCAAATGGCGCCGCATTGGGTGAGCAAACCCATCTTATGTGCCCAGCCGGCTTCACAATTTCGTGGATCGCCTCCATCTTCCGCCCGCCGGTGTCGCGTGGTTACCGAGTCGCGTATGACCGGAGCGCTGAATCCGTCCAACGGGGGACATGATGAAGATTGCTATGATTGGGGTTGGCTATGTCGGCCTTGTTTCGGGAACCTGCCTTTCGGATTTCGGGCACGAGGTCATCTGCGTCGATAAGAACGCCGAACGCATCGCCAAGATCCTGGAAGGTGAGATGCCGATCTACGAGCCGGGGCTCGAGGATCTCGTCGCCCGAAACGTGGCCGCCGGTCGCCTTTCCTTCACGACCGACCTGCCGGCCGCGGTCGCCGGGGCGGATGCGATCTTCATCGCCGTCGGCACACCGGCACGGCGCGGCGAAGGTCATGCCGATCTCGTTTATGTCCATGGCGCAGCGCGCGAGATCGCCGAGGCGCTGACGGACTACGCTGTCATCGTCGTGAAATCGACTGTCCCCGTGGGCACAAATGCGGAAGTCACCCGGATCATCTCGGAAGCCGCGCCGCACGCCAGCTTCGACGTCGCCTCGAACCCCGAATTCCTGCGCGAAGGCGCGGCGATCGACGATTTCATGAAGCCCGACCGCGTGGTAATCGGCGTGACCTCCGACAAGGCGCGCGATGTGATGGCAGAAATCTACCGCCCCCTCTATCTGCGCGAATTCCCGGTGATCTTCACCGATCCGGCCTCTGCCGAGCTGATCAAGTATGCCGCGAACGCCTTTCTCGCGACCAAGATCACCTTCATCAACGAAATCGCAATGCTCTGCGAACGCACAGGCGCGGATGTGAAGGAAGTGTCGCGCGGCATCGGGCTCGACGGACGAATTGGCAACAAGTTCCTCCATGCCGGCCCTGGCTATGGCGGTTCCTGCTTCCCGAAGGATACCTCGGCGCTGGCCCGGATCGGACAGGATCACGCGGTGCCGATGCGGATCACTGAAACCGTGATCATGGTAAACGACATCGTCAAACGCAGGATGATCGACAAGATCGTCGACCTTTGCGACGGGTCGGTGAACGGCAAGAAGATCGCCGTGCTCGGCGCCACGTTCAAACCCAATACCGACGACATGCGCGACGCTCCGAGCCTTACGATCGTGCCAGCGCTTGTAGGCGCCGGCGCGAATGTCTGGGTCGTCGATCCGCAGGGCGAACGCGAAGGCGCATCCCTTCTGCCGGGCGTCACGTGGAGCGACGATCCCTACAAGGCAGCGGCGGATGCCGACGCAATCGTCCTTCTGACCGAATGGAACGAGTTTCGTGCGCTTGATCTTCAGCGCCTGGCGCGCGAGATGCGCGAGGCCCGGATGGCCGATCTCCGAAACATCTATTCCGCCGAGGAAACCCGTGCCGCGGGCTTCGAGGGTTATGTCGCGACGGGCCGCCCTTCGATTACGTAAGCCGCTGAAGATAGCGACCGTACTGGTTCTTGCTGCAGGGCTCCGCCAGAGCTCTCAGCCGGTCACGATCGATCCAACCAGAGGTGTAGGCGATCTCCTCGGGGCTGCCGGTCTGCATTCCCTGCCGCTCTTGCAGCGTGCGCACGAAGTTCCCTGCATCAAGCAGCGAGGCATGGGTTCCGGTGTCGAGCCACGCATAACCCCGCCCCATCTTCTCCACCGTCAGCGCATCTTCGTGAAGGTACATCTCCAGAAGCGTCACGATCTCCAGTTCGCCCCGTGCCGACGGCCTCACCTTGCGGGCGCGCTCCGGTGCCGTCCCGTCGAGGAAATAAAGCCCGGTCACGGCAAAATTCGAAGGCGGGTTCTCGGGCTTCTCGATTAGCGCCTTGGCCTTGTCGCCGTCAAAATCCACCACGCCGTACCGCTCAGGGTCCGACACGTGATAGCCGAAAACGGTGCCGCCCGAGGGTTGCGCATTGGCCCGGGCCAGGATCTCGGGAAGCCCGTGCCCAAAAAAAATGTTGTCGCCCAGGATCATCGCGGAGGGTGCACCATCGAGAAAATCCTCGGCCAGAAGGTACGCCTGGGCCAGCCCGTCGGGCGACGGCTGCTCGATATAGGTGAGGCTCAGGCCCCACTGCGCACCATCCCCAAGCAGGCGCTGGAACTGCGCCTGATCTTCCGGCGTCGTGATCATCGCGATCTCCCGGATCCCCGCCAGCATCAGGACGGAAAGCGGGTAATAGATCATCGGCTTGTCGTAGACCGGCAGAAGCTGCTTCGAGACCCCCATCGTGATCGGATAAAGCCGCGTACCCGAGCCTCCGGCCAGGATGATCCCCTTGCGCGTCATGTGCCCGCCTCCTCGCGATCTTGGCGTTCAATTCCAAGCTCTTCTAGCACCGATCCCAAGGCCCCGCGCCAGTCCGGCCGCGCCAGACCGAAAACATCTTCCGTGGTGCTGCAATCGAGCCGCGAGTTTTTCGGGCGCTCGGCGGGTGTGGGATAGTCCGTGCTCGGAATATCCGTAACCTCTGTCGAACGCCCGGCCATCGCGAAGATCACGCGCGCGAAATCTGCCCAGCTGACATCCGGCGCGCCCGAATAATGATAGGTGCCCGTCTTTCCGGGATCGGCGGCAAGCTGATCTGCGATCGCAAGGCAGGCCCCGGCAATATCCGCCGCCGCGGTCGGCCCGCCGACCTGGTCGGACACGATTGTCAGGCTCTCTCGCGTCTCTGAAAGCCGCAGCATGGATTTCACGAAGTTAACTCCATCGGGCGAAAACACCCACGAGGTGCGGAGAATGGCATGGGCACCGCCGGCATCCCTGACCCGTTCTTCCGCGGCGCATTTCGTCCGGCCATAGGCGCCAAGGGGGCTTACCGTATCCTCCGGGCGCCAGGGCGCCATGCCCTGCCCGTCGAAAACGTAATCGGTGGAGATAAGGACGAGCGGTACGCCGTGCGCCGCCGCTGCCTTCGCGATATGGCCCGCGCCCAACGCATTGACGGCAAAAGCCGCGTCTTCTTCGTCCTCCGCGGCATCCACGGCCGTCCATGCTGCGGCATTGATGATCGCGCGGGGCCTCAGACGCTCCACCACCGCCGACACGGAGGACGCCTCAGTAAGATCGGCCACGCCACGCGCAGGGGCGACAACCGACGCATCGGCTCTGATCAGCGCACGCCCGACCTGCCCGGTGCCCCCGAAAACCAAAAGCGCTTCGCGACGATCGAAAACTGACATGCCCTGCGTCAGCCCGTACCAAGCCGCTGGCCCACACCGTCCCGCGATTGCAGCGCGCGCCACCAGTCCTCGTTCTGAAGAAACCACTGCACCGTCCGGCGCAGCCCCTCTTCCAGCGTCACGCTCGGGCGCCAGCCAAGCTCGTTGCGCATCCGGCTTGGATCGATCGCATATCGCAGGTCATGGCCGGGCCGGTCTTCCACGTAGGTGATCAGCCGGTCGTGAGGTGCGCCATTGGGCCGGAACTCATCCATCAGCGTGCAGATCATGCGCACGAGATCGATGTTCCGAGCCTCGTTCTCGCCCCCAATATTGTAGCTGCGCCCGACCCTGCCCTTGGACAAAACCGTCAAGAGCGCATCCGCGTGATCCTCGACGTAAAGCCAGTCACGCACGTTTTCGCCGGCACCGTAAACCGGGATCGGCTTGCCCGCCACAGCGTTCAGGATCACGACGGGGATCAACTTTTCAGGGAAGTGGAATGGGCCGTAGTTATTGGAACAGTTCGTGACGAGCACAGGAAGCCCGTAGGTCTCTCCCCAGGCGCGCACCAGATGGTCCGACGCCGCTTTCGACGCCGAATAGGGGCTGCGCGGATCGTAGGGCGTCTCTTCCCGGAACTGGCCATCGGCGCCGAGGCTTCCATAAACCTCATCGGTCGAAATGTGGTGAAACCGGAACGCCGCGGGTGCGCCCTGGCGCTGCCAGTGCTCCCGTGCCGCCTCGAGCAGCGTGAACGTGCCCATCACGTTGGTGTCGATGAAGGCCGCAGGACCATCGATCGACCGATCCACATGGCTTTCCGCCGCAAGATGCATCACGGCATCCGGCGCATGTTCTGCAAGGATCCGGTCCATCGCGGCCCGGTCGCGGATATCGGCATGTTCGAAGGCATAGGCCTCCGATCCCCCCACGCTCGCGACATTATCGAGGCAGGCGGCATAGGTCAGCGCATCGACATTCACCACCGAATGTCCCTGCCCGATCGCGGCCCGCACTACCGCCGAGCCGATGAAACCGGCACCGCCGGTAACCAGTATCTTCATGCCTGCCCCCAGTGAAACGGGCTGTCCCAAGCATCGAAATCCGGTGCGTTGAGATCCTTGTCAGACAACAGCGGCTCGCGCCCGCCAAGCTTCCAGTCGATCCCGAGCGCGGCGCTGTCGAACCTTACGGCCCCATCCGCTTCGGGCGCATATTGGGTCGTGCACTTATAAAGGATCTCCGCATCGTCCGTCATGGTTGAGAAACCGTGCAAAAAACCGACCGGGATGAACAGTTGCAGGCCGTTCTCGGCGCTGAGTTCGACGCCCGTCCACTGCCCGTAGGTGGGGGATCCCCGCCTGGCATCCACCGCAACGTCCCAGATGACACCCCGCCCGCACCTCACGAGCTTTCCCTGTCCGTGGGGCGGAGCCTGGTAGTGCAGGCCTCGCACAGTACCCGCCTTGGCAGAAAGCGACTGGTTGTCTTG
Source organism: Ovoidimarina sediminis (assembly GCF_032586175.1). NCBI lineage: Bacteria > Pseudomonadati > Pseudomonadota > Alphaproteobacteria > Rhodobacterales > Roseobacteraceae > Ovoidimarina > Ovoidimarina sediminis. The sequence continues at coordinate 18,881 of NZ_JAWHTE010000005.1, read as the reverse complement.
AACGAAGCTCTCCGAAAGCCCGGCCTCCGCCATCGTCTGTTCATTCCAGACTTCCGAGAAAAAGCCCCGCGTATCCGCGAACCGTCTCGGTTCCAGAATTAAGAGGCCGGCAAGATCGGTCGGGGTCACTTTCACGGGGCAAACCTGCAAAAATACACGTCGGACAGTTCATAGGTCACTCACGTCCGCGATGAAACCGTCTTTTGGTGGCATGCGGGGTGCGTGAGGCGCCCCATGCGGACGCGCCTTGTCGGTGACACCTCCGTGAGAACGCTACGTCGAACCCCTTAATTTCTTGACAGATCTACCGGTCACGGCCAAACGATTTAAACCACACGTGTAAAGACAACAGGCCGCCGAGGCAGCGAAAGGGAAGGCAACGTGTATCGGGTACGCAGTACACGCGCCGTTGGCGCACTCCTGCTTGCACTTGCCGTGTCAATCGCTCCTGCCTCCGTACAGTCGAGCGAGAAGGATGTCGTATTCGCCGCCCTCCTGAACGATCCCGACGACCCCGACCTGATGCTGCGATATGCGCGCCTCGCAATCGAAGAGCGTGACTACGAAGCCGCCCTGGCCACGCTGGAACGTCTGATCGACATCGAGCCGACCTCTCAGGAAGCCAGGTTCGAACTCGCGGTGGCCTATTTCGCCCTCGGCGTGGATGACGTGGCGCAGTATCACCTCGACATCTACAAGGGCCGGGGTCAGCTGAGCGCCGCCGAGGAAACTCGTGCCGCGCGCTACGAAAGCGCCCTCACCGACAGGATGGCCTCTTTCTCGATTTCCGGTTCGGCGGAGGCCGGGCTTGTCTACCGCGCCGACAGCGGGGATTTCGGCGCAACGGGAACGCTCGCCTTCAACATGCGCAAGGATCTGGGCGGGGCGCGTTCGTCCGCCTGGCTTACATCGGCACGCATCTTCGGCCTGAAATTTCCCGAAGCGCCGAGCGACGACAGCGTCCGCTTCCTGGTGCGCACCGGCCCCAGTATCGGGATCGACGGCACGGCGCTCGGCACACGGGTCCAGCCGTTTCTTACCTTCGACATCGTTGAGGACAGCGGCGGCGCCGACAGCGCTCTCAGCTTCGGTGCCGGTGTTGTCTACACCAAACCGGTCAACGAAGACTGGTCGATCTTCCTCGACGCCGAGGGCGGGTTCATCGACCGCCCCGATGGCGGCATCGACAGCGGATATTTGGCCATAGACGCAGGCGCGTCCTGGCAAGCGACTCAGTCCACGGGGCTGCGATTCACGCTGCGCCTCCAGCACGAGGACTCAAAGCCCGGCAGCGTCAACAGTAGCCGCGTCGAGGGCGGATTGGGCTTCGTTCACGAAACGGAGGTCCCCCTCTTCGGCGAGGGTTACGATACCGCAATCACCGGATTCGCCCGTTTTGCTAAGGATTCCTCAGCAGATGGCGTCAAAGACGACGTAATCTCCTTCGGTGCCAACTTCCGGACATATTTCTCATCCAATCTCTATGTCGATGCAGGTGTACAGCGATTTACCCGGTCCAGTACCGATCCGACCTTCGACGACGAAGATACGATCGTGGCTTTCAGCGCCGGGTGGGAGTTCTGAGGATGAAGACTAGTGTGATGACTATCGCGGCGGCAGCGATCGCCGCCTTTGGTGCAACCAGCGCCCCGGCCGTGGATATCGGCGTAGTGGCCTCTCTCGACCCGAACCTGCGCGGCACACCACCTGGCGCCTCTCAGCGTCGACTGACGATCGGGACGGATGTTGTCCAGAACGAAGAGATCGTGTCTTCGGCAACCGGCCGCGGGCAACTTCTGTTCCTCGACGAAACCACCCTGTCCCTTGCACCGTCGAGCCGGATCGTGCTCGACACCTTCGTCTATGATCCCGCGAAGAAGGATGGCTCGATCGGCATGCGGCTGACGGAAGGCGCCCTGCGCTTCATCGGCGGGCAGACGACCAAGAACCGCGAAGGCCTGATCAGAACCCCGGCGGCCACCATCGGCATCCGTGGTTCGAGTGCGATTGTGATGCACGAGAACGGCAAGACGCGCGCCGTCTTCCTGGCTGGTGACCGGATGTGCATGACGAGCGACAGCGGCGGCCGCACCTGCACCACCCGGACCGGTGCGGTTCTCGACGAGAACGGCTTCGCCGGCCGGATCGATCCGAATTCCCTGGTGAGCCTCATCGAACGGATTGACGGCACACCGCCCGCGCAACTCGCGCGGACTGGTACGCTCGGCGGCGGCCAGGGCGGCGGACAGTCGGCGATGGTGTCAGACGGCGTTGCACCCGGTGACGCGCCGGTGTCCACATCCGGCGCCGTGGTTCAGGCAGGCCTCTTCGACGACAAGATCGGCAGCGACCGCTCGGTCATGAACAACAGTGATGTCGGCGGTGTCGGCAAGGGCAACTGCGGCGTGGGCTCCGGCTCCGGCGGCCAGCGGGACGATTGCAAGCCGAAGGGCAACCGGTAAGGGCCTAGCGCTTTTCCAGCGCCTCGTAGATTCCGTTCCAGTCCTCCGGGACGCCCAGTGATTGCAGAGTCCGAATGCGCTCGCGGTAAAGTTCCGCGAGCGTTTTCACATCCACAAGGTCGGTCTCGAACACCTCCAGCGCCTCAAGTGCCTGTGACGCGGCCTCGAGATCGCCAACCACATAAGGCCGACGTACGGCGTCGATGGCGCGCGACAGGCGCCTCGCGTCCTGGCTGTCCCTGAGAAGCGTGAAGGCGGTAACGGCCCCGGTCCGTCCCTTGACCACGACCTTGTCGACCGCGATCGCCCGGTAACCCGGCGGCAGCGATGCCACCGTCACCTCGCCTACGAGATTCCGTGTGCCGTAGAGCCGGGTCAATCCCTCAAGACGTGCCGCAAGCGTCACCGTGTCGCCGACGCAGGAATAATTGTAGCGCTCGCGCGACCCCATAAGCCCCACGAAGGCCGGGCCAGTGTTTACGCCGATCCGCGTTTCCACTGCCGGTAGCCCGGCGGCCACGAGGGTATCGTTCGCCCGCCGCGCCGCAGCCTCGACCGCAAAGATCCCGTCGATCGCCCGCGCGGCATGGTTCTCGACAGCAATAGGCGCATTCCAGAACGCCATCGTGGCATCTCCGATGAACTTGTCGATCGTTGCGCCCTGATCGACCAGAGCCTCCGATACAGCGCTGAGGTAGATGTTCAGAAGCCGCACCACGTCCTCGGGCTTCATACGTTCGGTAAGCGACGTAAACCTGCGCATATCCACGAACATCACCGTAATGTCGCGCTCCACACCCGTCGGCGACAGCGCGCTGTCGGGATCGCTCGCAATCTCGTCGATCACCTGCTTGGGCAGGAAATAACCGAACCGGTCGCGGATCGTGGCCCGGGCGCGTTCCTTGCCAAAGACACTTACCGTCGTAGCCGGCAGATAGACGGCAAGCGCGGTCAGAGCCGGAAGCACTGGGTCGATCAGCAGCCCCAGCCTCAGAAACGCAAGCCACCCGCCGACCAGCAAGAGCGTGACCGACGTAAAGGCCGCACCGAGCCCGAGCACCGGCCTGTCCCGCGCCGCAAGGGCGGTGACGGACAGGCCCACAAACAGGATCAGAACGATCTCAAGCCCCCGGCTCCAGTCCGGGCGCGCCAGGAAATCGCCGTCTATGATCTGTTCGAGGATCTCGGCATGCAAAAGAACCCCGGGCACCTCGGCAGCCAGCGGGGTCGACCGGATATCGAACAGCGCCTGCGCGCTTGACCCGATCAAAACGATCTTGCCTTCCACCAGCGGCCGGAATTGCTCTGGATCGAAAGGCTGCGTGAGAAGCCGGTGCGCCGAAGTGATCCGGGCGTCGTCCGGTTCCGAGAAATGGATACGAAAATGCCCGTTTCCATCCAGCGGATAAGCCAGCGCGCCGGTGCGCATCGCAACGGGCCGTGCCGTACCGCCTGAGATCTCGCCAGACCGCTCCGACGTTGCAAGAACATGGCCTCCCGCGCCCTGTGCCACGCGCAGAAGCTCCGCAGTAAAGGCCGGAAGCACTGTACCATCGTAAAGCGCGACCATCGGCACCGATCGGGTGATACCGTCCGCCCCGGATTCCAGGCTGATGGCTCCCAGCCCCGCCGCCGCTTCGCCCAGACCATCGAGCGGTGCAAGCACGCCGGCATAGGCGGTCAGTGCATCGGCCGGCAGGCGCCCGGTATAGGCAATCCCGGCCTTGGGCGGCGGCGCAGCCCCCCGAGGCGCGCCGGCCAGCGCAAGCACTGTGGGGCCGCGATTGAGCGCCTCGGCGAAAACCACATCGTGATCGGGAAACTCGATCAGCGAATCTCGCAACAACTCTGGCAGCACCTCGAACCGCGAAAGGTTCGTCAGAACCGCCTCGGGCGAGGTGCGGTCCGGCTCTGCGAACAGGATATCATACCCGATCGCCGCCGCCCCCATGTCGAACAGCCTGTGGGTCAGCTCCGCCAGATAAGTCCGCGGCCAGGGCCATTGGCCGAGCTCGTCAAGCGATGCCTCGTCAATGTCGATCACGTGCACCGGAGTATCGGGGTTCGGGATCCGCGGGGCCGCCCGCTGGTAGGTGTCGAGGACCGCGCCGGAAATCTGCTCGAGCGACCGCGGCGCCAGAGCATAGAGCATCAGCATCAGCGCAGTCACCGATACCCCGATGATCCATGTCAGACGGCTCGTCACGGCGTGCGCCCCCCAGGCCGCCGGACGGCCCGGAGCGCCAGCCTTGCCGATGCCGGAGCGCTGCCCATGTGCTTGTCTGCCCGCCTCTTCAGGCTTTTCCTTGGTGCACAGTCTGGCCCGGCCCGACATCAACCGCAAGAATAGCGGGCCAATCGGACGCCCTGCCCCGGGTTTCGGCGCTGATCCGGTGTAGCGGCGTCACACTCGCTCAGAACGCGCGGTAATACTCCGCCTGCTCCCAATCCGAGACATGGGACAGGTAGCGCCGCCATTCCGCCCGCTTCAGGGTGGCAAGCCATTCAACGACATCGGCTCCAAGGGTATCGGCCCAGAGCGCGCTTGCCTCGAACGCGTCGATCGCCGCCCCGAGATCTGCGGGAAGCCGGGGCGCATCGCACTGATAAGGATCCCGCGCGGGCGGCGGCGGCGTCAGCGCCCGGGAAAGCCCGTCCTGCCCGGCACGGATCTGCGCGGCGAAGGCGAGATAGGGGTTTGCCGCAGGCTCGGCCACCCGGTTCTCGATCCGCGAGGCCGGATCGCCGGGGCGAATGAGGCTTCGCACCATCGCACCCTTGTTGTCCCGCGCCCACTGGATGCGGTCAGGGGCCAGCATTCCAGGCTGAAACCGCTTGTAGGCGTTCACCGTCGGATTGGTCAGAAGACAGGCAGCCGGCGCATGGTCCAGAAGCCCCGCGATCCATCCCGCCGCGGCGGGCGCCAGCGCCTCGCCCTCGTTAAGGAACAGATTCACGCCGCTCGCCGCATCGAACAGCGATTGATGGATATGCCACCCCGATGGCACCGCCGCCGGAAAGGCCGGACGGCACATGAAGGTGGCGTGCAGGCCGAGGCGGCGGCAGGTTTCCTTCGCCGCCGCCCGGAACAGCACCATCGCATCGGCCTGGCTCACCGGGTCCCCGGGGTCGAAGGTCATCTCAACCTGGCTCGGCCCGAACTCCACCTCCATGGAACGCACTTTGATCCCCAGGGCCTCAGAGGCCGTGCGGATCGCATTCAGCGCCTGATCCAGCGGCTCGATCCGCGCTTCCGTCAGGTACTGGTAGCCATGGCCCGTCATCTCCGTCAGGGGCGGGGCGCCCGGCATGCCCGCATCCTCGTGGCCGAGCCGCGGGTCGATCATCCGGTGGATGTGAAACTCCACCTCCAGCCCGAACACCGCCGCTTTCCCGTCGGCCGCCAGCGCTCCGACCGCCGCTGCAAGCTGCGTTCGCGTGCAGAATGGGCAGGGGCTTCCGTCCGCATACCGTACGTCGCACAGAAGCCAGCCCGTGCTTTCCGCCCAGGGCAGCACGCGAAACGTGCCGGGATCGGGGAAGATAAGCAAATCCCCCGCGCCGTCGAGCTTGCCGTCCCCGATCCCCGGCCCGCCATCCCAGACCGGAAACACAGTACGGTGCGAGGTGTCCTTCAGGAGAAGGGTCGAGGTCATCGTCATCCCTGACCGGAAGGCCGAGACGAGCGCCCGGGCGGTAATCGACTTGCCGCGCAACACCCCGTGCTGATCGGCGAAAGACAGGCGGATCACTTCGATCCCGTCTGCCCCGATCCGGTCGAGAAGTCCGGCAATCGCCCGTTTGTCCTCTTCCGAATAGAGCCCATTGCGGTCGGCCAGACCGCCGTCGATCACCGAGGCCCCGCTCACTCCGCCGCCGTCCTGATCCAGGGGCACGGCCCACGCCGCTCCTGGTCGGCGGCCGCCCAGATCTCCTCCCATGCCTCTGCCGGTCCGATCGCGTCAATCGCCACCGGCCCATCCGCGACAGCCGGATCAGACAGTGGCAACTGCGCGAACGCCTCCTCCTCCACCGCCGCGATCGCATCACGCAGCATCCGGCGATAGGCGATGATCGCAACATCTGTCTTCCCCAGATGTTCCCGCGTCCGGTCCTGGATCGTCCCCATGCTTTCCACCGCCCACTGATCGTGCACGTTGATGTCCATCCCCATGCCGGTATAGGTCGCTGTCGCCTGTTCGTCCGGGTCATAGCCGTAGTTGTTCGCCCGGTTCTTCAAGGGTGCATAATCCGGCAGGCGGTGTTCCTTCATCCGCTGCGCGCGCATAACCTCTTTGTCCACCGGCGCACCGAAGCTCGTGAACATCGCATACCAGTAACATGTCTCGTCATCGACCGGCACATGCCATTGGGTGATCGTCATTTCGCGCGACATCGGAATGCAGATCGCGTTCGGAAAAACCTGGTTCGTGACGCGCACATGGGTGCGCCCATCATCGAGGTGGCGCAGCGCCAGAAGCCTGAGGCCCGAGGCCGTGGGCTCCACCCGGATGTCGGGCCTGGGATACTCCCGCAACAGCCGGGTCATCGGAATCTCCGTCGACCCCGCCTTGTCGCGGAACTGCTTGCCATATCCCTCCGCCGGGTCCTCGTCCTGCAGGAACCGGTGCAGGAAAGAGGCATGGGCCGGATCGATCCCGATCTCCAGCGCCTGAAGCCAGTTGCATTCCCAAAGTCCCTTGAAGGCGAAGACATGGGTCTCCGGCGCCTCGAAGCAATCGAAGGAGGGGAACGCTGGTGGTTCGCCCGCGCCCATGAAGGCCCAGACGATGCCGTTCCGTTCCACCACCGGATAGGAGGTTGTGCGGATCCGCTCGTGCATCCGGCTGTCTTCGGGCTCTCCCGGCTGCTCGACGCACTGGCCGCCTCGGTCGAAATGCCAGCCGTGGAACGGGCAACGCAGCCCGTTATTCTCGCGCCGGCCAAAGCACAGGTCGACCCCACGATGCGGGCAATAGCGGCCGATAAGGCCCAGCGCGCCGCCATTGTCCCGGAAGAGCACAAGATCCTCGCCCATCAGCCGCACGGGAACGACGGGCCGCGCGCCGTCGAGTTCCACGGCCAGTGCCGCCGGTTGCCAGTATTGCCGAAGAACGGCCCCGGCGCCCGTGCCGGCCTCTACGCGGGTCAACCGGTCATTCATCTCGCTCGAGATCATCTGCCACCCCTTCCGCTGGACCCGCCGAAGGTAGAAAGCGCAGCGCCGAAGCGTCAAGCGCCCCCATCTGGGAAATGCGCAATCGGTGCCTAAGTTGAAGAGCACCGGTCTGAAGGAAATGGATGCAATGAAACTCCTGGTGATGGGCGCGACCTCTGGCATCGGCGCCCGGGTAAGAGAAACGGCGCTGGAGCGGGGGCATGACGTCCGCGCCTTCGCCCGCAGCGCGGAAAGCCTCGCCCCGGTCCAGAAGCTCGAGCCTTTTTCGGGCGACGCGCTAAATCCCGATGACGTGGCCCGCGCGCTGGAGGGCTGCGACGCAGTAATCTACGCGCTCGGAATCAAGGAAAGCGTCGCCATGCTCTGGCAGGAGGTCACGCTCTTCTCCGACAGCACTCGCATCCTGATAGAAGCGATGGAAAACACGGGCCCCCGCCGTCTGATCGCGATCACGGGCTTCGGTGCGGGCCGCAGCCGCCAGGCAATGAGCTTCATAGAACGCACAGGCCACAAGGCGATCCTCGGCAAACCCTATGCGGACAAGGACCGGCAGGAAGAAATGATTATGGCGAGCCACCTCGACTGGACAATCGCGCGCCCGGTGATCCTGACGAACAACAAGGCCACGGGCACCTACAGGGTGTTGAGCGATCCGGCGACATGGCGAAACGGCATGATCTCCCGCGCCAATGTCGCGCATTACGCCGTGCGCGCCGCCGAAGAGGGGCTGAACATCCGCGAAGACGTGGTGCTGGCGCGTTAGCGCCGATCGGGCAGGCTCAGCCCGCCCGCTCGATCTCGGCCTGGATCTGGCGCGAGCGGATCTCGGCCAGAAGGGTACGGTTCGCCGAAATCAGATCGGCCAGCAGCCCGCCCATGAAGAAGATCGCGCCCACGGCAATAAGCGCCGCCCCTATCACGAGCGACTGCACGTTCCCGCCGCCTTGACCCGAGAAATAGAAAATCAGGAAGCGGATATAGGCCGCGATCCCCGGCAGCGCCGTGATCAGCGCCATCAGCGTGAAAACCTTCAGCGGCTTGTACAGCACGAGGATGCGGAACATCGTCACGACGGACCGGCGGATGTACTGCGGGATCGACTTGATCAGCCGCGATTCCCGCGTCGGCGCGTTCACCTCGACCGGCACGCTGACGATCGGAATACCCTGCCGTCCGGCCTGGATGATCGTCTCCAGCGTGTAGGTATAGGCCCCGAAGACATAAAGCCGCATCGCCGCGTCCCGGTGGATCGCACGAAAGCCCGAGGGCGCATCGACGATATCGGTGCCGCTTGCGATCCGGACCATCAGGCTGCCCAGCTTCTGCAGCGACCGCTTCAGGGGCGAGAAATGCGCGATCGTCGAAATCGGGCGCGCACCCACGACGATCTGCGCCTCGCCCTCGAGGATCGGCACGGTCAGGTCAGGAATGTTTTTCGCCGAATACTGGTTGTCGCCATCGGTGTTCACGATGACATCGGCGCCCAGCTTCACCGCCGCTTCAAGCCCACGCATGAACGCCGTGGCAAGCCCACGGTTGTGGCCAAGCTGGATGACGTGATCGACACCGCACTCGCGTGCCACCTCCACCGTCCGGTCGGTGGAACCGTCATCGATGATGAGCCATTCGACGCTGTCGAACCCCGGCACTTCGCGCGGCAGATCCCCGAGCGTTTCGGCCAGCTGCGCCTCTTCGTTATGGCACGGGATCTGGATGATGAGCTTGCGGCTCACCTTGCTCGAGGTCTTCTTAGAAAAATCGCGTTCGACACGCATGATGAACCGCCCACTCCGTCCTGGTCGGGATCGTTCATGCACCATGAGTTGGGCATCAATATGTCGGATCACCCGGCAAACTGTCGCCCTGCACCTTCCATACGCGCAAGGAATATCCCCCGGGACCGCACGGAAAACGTAATCAAAACCCGCGCTCAGGCCCAATTGTTGCCATTTTCGAAAGGCATGGGTGTTACATCGGGACGGACGGCAGCGCGAAAATCACCATGGCGACATCAGATGCAAAGGGCCCGCGTACGGTTCAGGCGGCACTCCCCCTCCTTTCTGGCCGGGCGCTTCAGGGTATCGTCCTCGGGCTCGGGTTTCTTGTAATCGCCGGAACGGCCATCGCCGCCGTGGGCGGCTTCATCATCGACGAGATGATCTACGTGCTGGGCGCTCATGCCCTGTCCGAGGCTGGCAGTTTCGCGGTCGAGAACGGCTGGACTACGTTCCGATCGGACGACCTGCTTCTCTGGCTCACGGTCAACGGGCCCAACGGCGTCGCTCCGCAATATCCCCCGGGAACAGCGGTCCTTGGCGCGCCGCTTTATGGCGCGTTCGGGATCCGCGGCATGATCCTCCCGAATGCGGTCGCGGCGGCGGCCACCCTCTGGCTTGTCTTCGCTCTAGCGCGGCGGCTGACCGGGGATGCAACACTGGCGCTCGGCGCGGCGGGTCTTCTGGCCTTCGGCACCTATTTCCTGGAATATGCCTACGGCATCTGGCCCCATGCGATCGCGGTTCTCGTCACCACCGCAGCGCTTGCCCTCACCTTCCTCGCCCATGAAGAGGGGCCCCGCACCGCCGCCGGACGTGCCGTGCTTGCGGGGCTTATCATTGGCATTGGCATGACGTTCCGGGCCGACGTGATCCTCGCCCTTCCCGCAATCGGGGCGTTCGTCATCCTCTACGCCCGCGCGCCCGTCGCGATGATCGCGGGCGGCGCCGCCGGGCTCTTGCCGCCCGTTGCGCTTCTCTCGCTGGCAAACCAGGTGAAATTCGGCACTTACAACCCCCTCTCCTACGGCCGGTTCGACGGCAGCGGGATCGATCTTGCAAATTACCTGCCGTTGGGCGGCGTCGTTCTACTGGGGCTCGCGGGCCTCGTCGCGCTCCGGCTCACCGCCTGGCGTCCGTCGCGGCGCATTGTCATCGGCGCGGGCCTCGCGGCCCTTGCCTTGGCCGCCGCCCTGCCCGCCACCCGGCACCTGCTTCTGACCGCGCTTCACGGCATCCACGTTCTTGTCTTCGACATGACGGCGATCAACGAAGGCCGGCCCGGTGTCGAACCGGCGGGCGAGGCGACGCGCCTCTTCTGGGGTCTGCCGAAGAAGGCGTTGGGCCAAAGCCTGCCATGGTTCGGCGCGCTTCTTCTGCTTCTCGCCTTCCGCCCGGAAGCGAAGGCAGCCCGCCGCTGGGCCATCTTCTCGACGATCTTCACCGCGATCTGGATGGCGCCCTTTATCATGCGAGCCTGGCACGGGGGCCTCGGCCTCAACATGCGCTACTTCCTGCCCGTGCTGCCGCTTTTGTCGATCCTGGGCGCGCTCCTGATGCAGCGGCTTATGCGCGAAAGCGGGATTGCGGCACGCAGCGTGCTTCTCGCCCTTCTCTTCGGCTTCGCCGCGGTTATGGCGGTTTCCTCGGCTTCGACCAGTGGCCTCGTCGCGATGCACCAGCCGGTGTCGAAAACGGTCTTCGCCGTCCTGACTGGCCTCGCTCTTTTGACGGTTCTCTCCCCGGCATTGAGGCCGCGCCTGCAACGATCCGCAACGCTGCTCGCCGCCGCTGGCATCGGCATGGCCGCTGGGCTGGGGCCGGTGGGCGATCTCGGCATGTCCCAGGCGAGGCGCGACCGGGCCGACCAGATCTCGACCGCGCTTGCCCGCGAACCCGGCCCCACCGTCATTTATGGCCGACCCGAAACCATGGCCTCGCTTCTGGCGCGCCCCGATATGCTGATGGCCGTCGGCAACCGTCTGACCGGCGTGATCGACACGGGTTTCGTGAACGCCGCTCTTGCCGCGGGGCACCGCGTGCTGATCGAGACGGAGGCCCGAACCCTCGACGAGCTCGAGGGGTTCCGCGCCTTCTCGCCCGAGCGCATACTCACGATCGGCCCTTCGCGATTCGTGGAGCTTGGGGGCTAGCCCTTCAGGTGCCTTTCTGATCGAACCACAAGGCTTCGATGGATCAGGCGGTTGGATATTCTCCGTTGAAACGAACTGTTTTCCGCCGATCATCTTCGAACAACGAGAAACAATGACACCCCGGAATGGCCTGCGCACCGAGCTTTGTTTCGCACTAATTCTGAAATCGCATTCAAATTCATTAACTTAACCCAGTCCGCCGGCTGCGTCCCGCCACACGCCCGCAGACGTTTTTTTGCCACATTTCCCCCTACCGTCGGCCGCTGATCCGGCAGCCATCGGGATCGGCGGAGGGATGCCGCCGCGGCGAGCGGGATCGACAACGGAGCACTTAAAGGATTTGGCGGCCCGCCCCCACAGGGTCGTCATCGGGAGACCCTTGCCATGACGACCGAAAACGACGCCCCCGTGGCGACGGCCCCCATCACTGTATCTTCCCCCACCCTCGCCCATGACCCTGAGGGCTTCGTGCCCAGCGAAGGCACCGGCCTCACAGGCGCAGTCTATGTGACCGGTGACGCGATCTGGAACATCGGCATGCTGCGCGAGATGATGCAGTCTCCCCCGCAACTGACCTTCACGGCAAGCGAGCTGTTCTATGCTGCAGGATCGAGCGATACCACGGTGTCCGAGTTCCTTGCCGACGATGCCGTCAGCCTCTCGGGCGACGGCAGCCTCTACGAAATGGGCCCCTCGGGCCTCTCCTTCACCGGCTTCATCTATATCCCGCCCGGCACGCACGAGATCTCGGTGGTCTCCGACGACGGCTTCGCCCTCTCCATCGGCGGCGAACCTTTCAGCGCCTATGAAGGCACCCGCGCCACGGCGGAAACCACGCAGGCAGGCGAATTCGAGGGCGGCCTATACGAAATCGAACTTCTCTATTTCGATGCGGGCGGACGCATGGCGCTGTCGATGGAAATCGACGGGCTGTCGGTCGATCAAAGTGCCTTCTATCAGAGCGAGACGGATTTCCAGTCGCCCCCTGCGGATGTCGCACTCGTCCCGGCAGCGGATTATCACCCAAGTTCCTTTCTCGGTGCGGAAAGCCTCGATACGCCGATCGACGGCACAGGCACCGGTTCGCGCGATATCATCGAAGGCAAGGGCGCAGACGACGTGATTTCCGGCCTCGGCGGCGACGACCTTCTGCTCGGCGGCTATGGTAACGACATCATTGACGGCGGTGAGGGCAACGACGTGCTCGACGGCGGGCGCGGATCGGACGTGCTGATCGGTGGCGCGGGCGACGACCTCCTGATCTCCCGCTCGGACACCGGGATCACGCGGATCGGCCAGCTCGCGGTCGGCATGCCGACGCGGGAGGATCCCGACGGCGAGGTCAACAACGAGCTCCAGATTCTGAAGGGCTACGAGGTCCAGCCGCTCATCGGTGACGACGTCCTGATCGGCGGCGAGGGTGCGGACACTTTCCTTATCTCTCCCCAGATCAACGCGAAACTCGGCATCATCGAAGAGCACATCCGCCCCGATGGCACGATCAACTGGGCCGGTGTCGCGGGCGAGAACGACGAGCTTCACGATCACTGGGTCGATGGCTTCGGCATCGATATCATCGCAGATTACAACGCAGCCGAAGATCTCATCGCCGTCATCGGCCACACCGCAAATGTCTATGTTGAACATGCCGACGTGATCGGCGACGACGCGCTGGAAACCATCGTCACGGTGATCTCGAACCAGCACGGCGGCGGCGGAGCCCATGCGATGGATCTGATGGGGCAGATCATCGTCCACGGCGATCTCGTCTATAAGGAAGACATCGTCACTGATGCCAACGTCACCTACGGGATCGTCGAGGATGGATCAGAGCTCGCCGAAGCGCGCTACCCGCTGGGCGACACGAAAACCACCATGATCGACGGGGTCACCTATCACGGCTACGACACCCGTTCACCGGACGACCTGGGTCCGGTCACCGGGAATCCGGCAGCCTATTTCGAGAACGTGAATTTCACCGAAGACATGCTGTCGGCCCCAACCCCCGAAGCCGAGACGCCGGAACTGACCCGCGGCACCTTCGAACAGCTCGGAACGGTCGAGGTCGCCGGCGACACGATCACCGGCACAAACGCGGCTGACACGCTGACCCAAACGGCCCAGCCCGAGGAAACCGGCCTGCCGGGCGCCATCGGCTACTGGAGTTTCGCCGACGGCAGCGAGGGCGCCTATTCCGATGCCCGCAGCGAGGGCCCGGCGATCAAGGCCTACACGCTTTACGAAAACCAGGCGCATCTCAGGACAGACGGCGCGACAGAGGGGCACGGCGAGCTCGAGAACGGTGCGCTCTATTTCAACGGCGAGACGGATTACGCCTACCTTGCTCACGACACCAGCCACGAGATCACCCAGGGCACCATAACCATGTGGGTGCGCCCCGACGACCTGACCGATTTTTCGATGATGGTCAGCAAGGACGCGAGCGGGTCGGGCGATGGCGGGCATTTCCGGCTCGGTCACACCGACGAGGGCGGGCTTTTCCTCAGGATGGCCCCCGGTGACGGGGGATCGAACCATTCCTGGGCGAGTGGACGCATCTTGCCGTTTCCTTCACCGCAGACGGTGTAGCCGTCTATGTCGACGGCGACGCCCTGCCCGCTTCGGCCTGGGATCCGGTTTCTGGCGACGTGTCTTCGCCCAATGTCTATACAGAGGCTTACATCCTCCAGAACGAGGAACCTTGGGTCTTCGGGGCCGACCAGTACAAGACGCATGTGAACGACACGGCGCAGCAATTCGCCACCGATCACGACCATCTGCGCAACCCGTTTGAAGGCGCAATCGGCGATTTCGGTCTCTGGGGCGGCTTTTCGTCCGAGGACGTGCTAACCGCGGCCGAAATCAACGACCTGATCGAGTTCGGTCCCGGAGACGCCCTCACCAACCCCTCCGGCCCCGAGGCCATGCTTGTCGCCGACGACACCTTCTATGCAGGCGGCGGCGCCGATACCGTCGAGGCGGGCGCTGGCGACGACACCGTCTATGGCGAAGCGGGCGCGGATACGCTCCTTGGCGGCTATGGCAACGACATGCTCGACGGCGGCGCGGGCAACGACTTACTGGACGGCGGGCGCGGCAGCGATCTTCTGATCGGCGGCGACGGCGACGATATCCTCAGAAGCGGCTCCGATGTTGGCGAGATGCGGATCGGCCAGCTCGTGATCGGCGATCCCTCCCGCGCCTTCCCCGATCCCTCGGTCGATCCCGACTATCTCAAACTCGTCGACTGGATCGACCAGCCCATTGTCGGCGACGACGTACTGGTGGGAGGCGCGGGCAAGGATCTCTTCCTGTTCGAAACCTACATCAACGCCAAGGAAGAGATCATTCTCGACCACGTCAACGACGACCGCACCATCGACTGGATGGGCGTGGCCGGCGAAAACGACCGGCTGCACGATCACTGGGTCGACGGCTTCGGCATAGACGTGATCGCCGACTACGACGCCGAGGAAGACAGGATCGCCGTCATCGGCCACACTACGCAGGTCAAGGTTGATTACATGACCGTCGACACCGATGGCGATGGTGTGGATGACGAAACCGTCTCGGTCATCACCGCCTATTCCCAGCAGGGCAAGAACGGTGGCGCGCATGACGAGGATTACCTCGGTTATATTGTCGTGCACGGCGACCGCGTGGAACTCGAGGACATCGAGACCAATGCCGGCGCCGCCTACGGCATCGTCGACACCATCGACGAATTGCAGGAAGCGCTCGCGCCGACCGGGGAAACCGCCTGGCAGCATGACGGGCTCTTCGGCTACGACAGCCGCGACGTCGACGGCAACCCGATCGAGGCCGATCCCCGCGCCTATTCGCACAACAGCTGGCTGCAGAACGGCACGGTGGAATTCGCCTCCTCCCTCCCGGAAGGCACCGAGGCGCCCAATGTCGTCCTGTTCCACGAAGGCGGCGAATATACCGGCGCGGTCACGACCGAGATCGCACATACCGATGCGCAGGCGCTGACATCGGGCACCGTAGCCTTCGCCTTCACGGCCGATCTTCCCGGGAACGACCAGAACCAGGCCCTTATCTCGAAAGATCACTCAGGCTAAGAGGATGGCGGCCACCTGACGATCTACGTCACCGGCCACGGTCACCTGAAGGTCCGCTTCCAGGGCACCGAAAGCGAGGAATACCTCTACTTGCCCGGAAAGGTGGAGGCGGGCGAAACCTACAACGTCGCCTTCACCTTCGATGAAACCGGCACGCAGCTTTACGTGAACGGCGATCTCGTCGACACGGGCAACGGCTTTCCGGCGGGCATGTCGGGCAATGCCGAAGATCTTGTCATCGGGGCCTCGACCCGCACGCGCCAGGGCGAGGACGACAACCTGCAATGGCACTTCAACGGCACGATCGAGAATATCGCGATGTACGACCGGGTGCTCCATGACAGCGAGGTCGTGTTCCTCGACGGTTCAGGCAGCGCACCGTCCGGGCTCGATCCGCTTTTCGGAGGAGCCGCGCCGGAGGTGCCCGAAGCCAGCCCCCCCGAAACGGAAGTGCCGACCGGGGAAGCGGGCGGCATGGCGCCGCCCGCGCCGCCGGAGCCCGAGCCTGAGCCGGAGCCGGAGCCGGAGCCGACGGAGAATCTGGTGGAAAACGGCGATCCCGACGGTCAGCCGTCGCAAGGGGAGCAGCAACCGGCCCCCTCGATGTGGATCGGTCTCCGGAACCGGCTCTTCGCCAAACCGCAGGACACCGCACCGTCTCCAGATGCGACGGAGACGCCCGCCGACGGCACCACGGTGGACAGCGATGCGGGAGGCGTACTGTCAGGCTTCAGGTTGCGGTTTGCAATGAGGCAATCGGAAGTGAAGAGCATCGAGGACGTGGCGACCGGAAACGATACAACGGCGTCACGGCAGACAAGCTCGGCAGCTTCGATTTCCGAAGACGCACCCGGCGAATTACGGCTTATCAATTTCCTGCGAAACGACCAGGTGCGCAACGATGCGCCAGTTCCGGAAGAGGAAGAGGACGTGGTCGAGGAGTTTCTTCTCTAACAGGACGCTCGGGCAGGTCGACGGCCTGCCCGAGGACGCACCCGACGAAGCATGCATGTCGCCAGAGGTAGACCATTCTGGCTTCATGAATTGATTTGCGGGGAAATGCGCGTAAACGCAGGTTGATCGAGCATGACGGAAAAAGGAGGCATGCCGGACAGACGTAAACGCTACCTGCACACGCTATCGCGCACCGTCATCAATTTTCATCAATTTTTGAGGAAACTAGACGATATTTTTAGCATAAAAATCAGTATTTTATAGGAAATCCACCTTGAAATTTCAGCTCTTAGTTGCATCTGGCTTTGTTTCGGTAATCCTATGCTTCAGGCAGCGATATCTCCCCCTCTTGTCATTCGCGATGATGTCGAGAAACGCTTGTAGCGCGCGCCCTCGCTGAGCACGAGCTTCACGGAGGTAGCGCTTCAGGAGGCGATGCCGCCGACCACCTGGACGGGTGTCCTCGGACTCGAAGCGGGCAATACGCCTTAAAAGCGCGATGCCCGAGCGGACCTGTCTACTCGATGCCAAGCCCTGGCTGAGGTCGTCGGCAATAAGGTCCGCCATGTCGCCTAACTCCCGGGTCGCCTGGTCCGGTTCGGCTTCTCCCCGCTCGAAAGCACTCAGCGCACGATCTGCCGCGACCAGACGCACCTCTGCCTCTGCAAGCAAGAGCGCGCGAACTCCATGGTCGTCCGTCGGCACCAGATCTTCCGGCGACAAGATAGATTTGTCGAGGATGATCGAAAGCCAGGTGGCAACGCTCTTGGGGTCAGGGCGCGCCGTCGCGCTGTGGCGCAGAGCATTACCCGCGACGATGGCCTTGCCCTTGGCGCTCTTTGGTCCGGTGCTGCCCTGTGCATTCCGGCGATTTCGCCTGGCGATGTCGTTCGTTGTCATCCCTCGATGACCTCGCCTTCGATAGGACGCGCCTTCTGCAAAGCGTCGTAGTCCCTCTTGACCTCGCGCCGCCGCCGCTCGAGCTCCTGAATCTTCTCGTCGTGTGTCCGGTGCGAACCGTTGTACTTGCGGTATGCCTCCCCCAAAAGTTCAATTGGCTCCAGGCCAAGTTCAGTGATCTCTGCATACGCCGCTTCCTGGATCGACCGATCGCGCGACACGGCCCGCGTCGCGAGTTCGTCACCGGCTTCCTCCGCGGCGGCCTCGTCGAACTCGAAAGGTTCCTCCCAAGCGTCCTCATCCCCGCCACCCGCAACGTAGCGCTCCCATTCCGCATCGAGCGCGGCATCGTGTGCGTTCAGGTGTTGCGCCCTGACAGCGTGCTTGATGGCGCCCCGGACAACCTTGCGGAGGCAATTGTCGCGCATGCGGCGCTGCTGGAAAAGTTCCCACTCGATGACAACGAGGTTCTCTGCAATGACGCATTCATATGGCGTGGCCGGAGAAAGCGATCGCATCAAGCCCTCGTGGAAACCATCAAACGACCCCGGATCTTCCCCGGGAATGGGATCACGCGCAGCGAGGAGCTCCGCGAAGGAAGCAAGGTTGAAGCGCTTTGGATCGGGGAGCGAGATTTCATTTGCCATAAGCAATCTCCTTTTCTTGTTCCGACCGCCGCGGCTCTCACCTGCCGGCATGCCCAAGTCCTTTGCCGGACTTTAGCCGTGCAGAGCACAATATATGGCTATGGATTGCACCTCAAGGGCGAGATGTGGGATCGCGGCCAGTGGAGGCCACCCATAATCTGCCGATCATGAGATCGAACGCTTCATAGGAATACTTTAAGCTCTCGCCGCGATCTCCTGAGAGGCTCCATTAGGAATCCGGAACTGCTCCTTCCCTTCATTATAGCCGGCGCTTCCGACCTAGGTGATCGCACTCTTGCCAAATGTGAGGATGGTTGACACTGGAGTTGGCATCATGGGATCGCTGGCAAAATCCAGTCTCAGGCTTTCAATCCAATCTCAGACTTCCATTCTTGTCATAAGATTTCCTTGGCAAAAATGCCTTTTTGTGTCTCTCACCCACCCTTGGGGCAGCGCTAATACGATTTGAGAAGTATGTTTGGCTCAGCCCGGCAGGCTTGGTGTTTCTGAATCTGGATTTGGGGAAGAGTTCTTTTACGCTTGGTAAGTATCGCTCGTTCGCGAAACCTTTTGCCTCCGTGTGGATGCCTTGTCTGCCTGCGTCAAATGCTAGCGGCTACGATAGGTTCCCTACTCGCGACCGCAATTGGCACTAGGGTCAGGACTCATAGCCAATAGATGACGGTTGCTGCGAGGGCGATTGCGGAGAGGAAGACCTTTGGGCACCGA